>NZ_CP046266.1:1476153-1779038 GCF_009720625.1 Metabacillus sediminilitoris | reverse complement strand
TCTTCATCAAATGTACGCAGTGGACGATTGTTGTCCAGCAAAAACTGCAGACGTTCTTCCGCTTGCGGCAAACCGTACAGCATGCCATGATCATCCATCTTCGTCACAAGGGAAGAATCGTGCAGCATTCGCATAAATTCATCTTTATTCGTCTCTAATTTCTCATCAAGCGTCAGCATCATAGCAGCCAGCTCGTGAACCGAGCTTTTTACCGCCCGGACTGGATCGAGATGAGATCCTGCTGCACAGATGATATTCAATCCTTTTTCCTTCCTGTTCTTTGCAATCGCCCATACACTTGGAATCCTGTTTTCCATTGTTGCATTACAAAAATACAGATCATACCCGGCAACCGCCCGTACACGGTCGATCATCAACTCCAATTCCTTGTCATTAGCCGAATAAGGATCAAGTCGAGGCAGAGGCAGCTCTGCATACCAAGTCATCAAGAATGAATCACGTTCCACGACCTCTAAAATCCCATAAAAAATCGCTTCCTCCAAACTTCCGCCTAATGCGCACCCATTCGAAGTTTCATAGACAAATCCCTGTCCGCATCCCAAGCTATAATAGGAAAGAAGCTCTGGAACCAAAATGGGACGCTCTTGCAAAAACGAATAGCCCCATACCCAATTCATCTTTTTATCAGGATGAAACTGTTCAAATGGAAAATCAGCTCGAGCATACTGTTCCTTTGCATGCACTCCTACTGTGATTGGATTGAGGGCTTGATCTTTTAAGTTACGGTAACTATCTTTGACCACTGTCCTTTTTCCACGCGGTGTCATACCACAGGCCCTTTCCAATCCTTCCAGTATGGCAGTTAATTCACTTAATGCGTATGAATGAGTGCGGCCTGCTACACCCTCATCCCCTGCAAATAAAGGCAAATTCACACCAACATCAGCAAATGGAGGGATAAGATCAACCATTTTCCCATTAAAAATACCAGTTCGGTGATCAAGATAGTCTTTGGCTAGAACCTTCTTTAGCTCATCCAACGAACGACAGCGGAAACTGCCGGGGATTTTTGGACTCCGTTTCAGTTTAATTTGGGCCAAACCCTTTGAATCGTCAGGTATTTGACTGCAAACAGGGCATACTGAGTCAGGGAGAATTGTATGCCATGAACTCTTTAATGCTTTCAAATTAATGATACATACACGTCCTTCTGAGTGGACGTGTTCACCTTGTAAACTCCTTTGTACCTCCTCCGTTAGCACATGGCTGATCTGCAAAAGCCCTATCCTTGATGCCCAAGGGTCTGGCGACTTTCTTGAGGTTTCGGTTAGACTCTGTTGCAATTGCCACATCTCATTTCGGTCGCGGCCTGCCATGAGATGCCGTAAGTCCGCACATCGCGAGCACCCTTGTGTGTTTGGACGAACGAGCGGTCCAATTACTCCTTCTCCAAATGATACGAAACCGCGCAGCCAAGGAATGCCAGCTCTACGTAACACCTCTTCCGCTGTTTGATGAATGGAGGGATTCCAGGTATCGTGCAGGACAAGAACGATATCGGCCCCTTTAGGTACATCTGCCTCGAAATCAGTTTGTCGAACAACCTGGTATTGAGAGGCCAGTTCATCACGAACATAGTCCGCTAACAAACCTTCTCCGACAATCCCTACGATAGCACTCACCGCGATCCCTCCTCTCGTAACAATATCCCACACACACCTAATAGTTCTTTATTAAAAATTTGTTCCAATCCTAGTTCGAAAACCAATAACTGTTTTCGGTTCTGTTTCAAGACTTGTATTGCGGACTGTAAAATTTCTGGTTGTGAGATGTTTTCACACGAACGAATAACAAGATGTTGCGGTACCTTATCTGCCTGCAATACAGATGAATCCTCTAAAGGTTGTATCTGAAGGAATTGTTTATTTTCATTCATAAGCGCCTGCTGTAACGCTTTTTGCAAGGCCAATGTTATAGTAAGATCTACATGGCGATACCAGCGCCCATTCACACCAATACATACCACTGGGAAGCCAGAAACTTCCTTCCCTAAACTGATAATTGGGGCTCCATGTAACGTAGTAAGTGCTTGTAAATAATACTGGCAACGTTCATCTTCAACACCACTTAACTGAACTGGAGAGACCTTATATTTTTGTTCCACCTGTTCGTTGCTTAGTACCTCCGTTAAACATTTCAGCAATCCACGGCAAACACATTCTGCAAATGTTTCCCCTGCTCCGACACCAACAAATTGATGAGAATCTACTAAATTCAACTCCACCTTTTCCTGTGGAGGCAGATTTTTAACGATGTGATCGACCATTCGTGACACATAAGCTTCAATTCCAGCTAGACCCGCTTCTTTACGTGCCATCTCATGTGTCATATCTGAACAAACGATGCTCGGCAGCAGCTCTGCAGGACCCTCCGACAACGGATCAACGACCTGAACGCGACACTGGGCTAAAGGCAGCTGTTTTAAATCTTCCTCATCTAAAATATGAAAAATTCCTGATTCCTTTGATGTCAGCTGACTAAAATAAAGAAGCAATCTACCTTGCTCAACATTACTCGAACTTTTTTTAAGCCGCAAATTGAGATCCTGAACCAATTCAGCTGTAACACGCCCGGTCACTAGCGGATGAAGCATGAAAGAATGCCAATTCCCTTCTAATGTATCCTGATTTAGAAGAAAGATTTGATGATGTTGTTCTGATTCAGAAACTCTCGTAATCTTTTTAAACAACTCGAATACAATCACATTGACCAGCATCGCTCCCGCCGTAGATGAGAAATTGTCTATTTCCTCATCATGACGAAATACAGATTGGTGAATACTGCGCAACGCTGACTCCCAGCTCACTTCAGAGTCCGGCTGCACTAATGGTCCTGCAATCCCTACATGGTCAAGAAAGATAGCAGGTAGAAAAAGCTTCTTCTCATCCCTACAAATCTTCTGAATCGCAGTTAATTCCTCTACATTACCTTCCTGTGATACATATAAAATTGAATCGAACGGCTGTAAAAGTTCCCGCAAAGAACTTTCCCCCACAGGCTGCAGATTGACCTCCTCTACCGCTACCCCAGGGTCCGTTTTACGGGCATGTACGACTAATTCTTCTATCCGCTTCCGATTCGTCGGTACCGATTCCGTTATTCGCACATGAAATTTCGGCAATCCAGATTGAAGCAATGAAGAAACCAATGAGACAAGAACTGACCCAGAGCCGATTGCCAACACTTTAGCCTGACGATAGGCTTGAAAACGGTATGCACCTGAATCGCCAAAGCTCTCTAAAAATTCAATTTGAGAAGCATACTTAGTAAGAATCTGTTTCGGCAAATGATGCGGTTTTTCTTGACTTACATCATGTACATACCCGTTTCGATACAGCACTTCTGCAATTTCATACACCCTATCTCGATATGGACCCGGCAATCCATCTGTCAAATTCCCCAAGGTGTACTCCCCATTGAACATAGGTATTAGCTTTTCAACCCATTGATCGATCGTGCTGCCTTTCATATGAAATGAACTGACATTATTTCGAAAATACACACCGTTGTTTGGATCAGGGAGAAAAAAAGTGTCCCTTTTCACTTTCAAACGCATAGAAGGGTTCAATTTTGTCATTCCGATCCTCCTTATCCGTAAACTGTCCTCTAACTAAAAGCATAAGTTTTCACTATCATCCTATGTATCCTAATTTGTCTCTTATGTCTAATCTTATGGAGAAATGCCCCTGCAACTTTTGCAGAGGCTCATCTCCATTGTTAAAATGATCAACCACCGCAACGGCCGCCGCCACCACATCGACCGCCGCAATTACCACAATTATGAAAACAATTATGAAAACAATTATGAAAACAGTTATGGCAACGGAAGCAATTAAAGCAACGGAAACAATTGAAACAATTAAAGCAGTGAAAACAATTAAAACATCGGAAAAAACCGAAGCCTACCCCAAATTGTCTATCTTGATCAGCATAGTATTGATTTGGATCCCAAGGAATAGCCTCGTTTGCCTGGAAATCACCAACATTCAACGATTGTAGATCATTCTGGAAATTAGTCATTTTCAAAACCTCCATATTTTAAATTCACAAGGTACAGCAGCAAAATAAAAAGGGACAACAACTGATCAATCAAGGACAAAAGCTAAATTCTAATACTCTCACCCTAAAGATATGTACGCTGCTTGGGCAAAGTGACTGATTCAAATAACTATTATTTAAAAAATGTAGAAACCGGATTTTTCAATTTACCAACTACATAAAGTTACACTACTGAGCATAGCGATTTCATGTTATTACTTTGATCTAAATCATTAATGGAAAATTTAAAATCATTCATTGAATGAAGAAAGCTAAGAAGGGAAAAACTGAAACAGTTGAAGGAGGAATGGATTTTGGAACATACCTGGCTTTCTCTGTTACCATTTCTTATTGTTATTTCAATGTCGATATGGCTTAAAAATATTTTACCCGGTCTTGTTTTAGGACTCGTTGTGGGCTCATTGATTGTAACAGCAAATTTATTAACAGGGGCACAACAATCCGTATCATATATCGTCACAACATTATCAGATGAAACAAATATCAATATCATTGGGTTCCTTTATTTATTTGGCGGTCTTGTCGGGATGATGAATATATCAGGCGGGATTAAAGGCTTTTCTGAATGGGTCGGCACGAAGATTAAATCAGAACGGGGTCTGCTCGGTCTGATCTGGCTGACTCTCCCTTTTACATTTATGATGCCGATGTTTCGGATTATGATGGTCGGTCCGATCGTGAAATCACTGATCAAAAAAATGAATCTATCAAAGCAAAAAGTTGGGCTCACGCTCGATATTTCAACAGAGTCAGTCATTGTTCTTTTGCCTGTAGCTACAGCGTTTGTTGGCTTTATGGTCTCTTTAGTAGAAGGCGGGATTCAAGAGCTTGGGTTGGATTTGTCTCCATATGAAGTCTTTCTCCTAAGCATTTTGTTCAACTTTTTTGCGATTGTGATGCTGGTAATCGGCATTATTCAAACAGTCTGGAATCCTCGCAAAAAAACAACCACCGCTAACAAGAAAGTGGATCTTGTACAAATGGAAGAGCAAGAACATGAATTTCACCGGATTGGGATAAAACGTGAGTTATCTCTAGTAAAAGCCCAGCCATGGCATTTAATTATTCCTGTTATCTTACTTCTAAGTCTATCTTTATTTCTTTTATGGCAGGACGGTACAGCTAGAGGCGCACAGACGATCTTTGCAGCTTTTTCTCAAGCTGACGCGACATTTGTTATGCTCTTGGCCGTTTTCATCACGATTATATTTTCATTTGTTTTCTACATTATTCGCAAACAAAAACTAGATGAAATCTTATACCATTTTTATGATGGCGGAAATCAAATGATGGAGGCGATCAGCCTGCTTGTCCTAATATGGGCACTTACACTTTCTGCTGAAGAGCTGGGTTTTTCAGCCTTTATTAGCTCAACATTAGGAGCTTTCCTGCCAGCTTCCATGACCCCCGCAACCATTTTTCTTATCGGTTCAATCGTCGGTTACTTCATTGGATCATCTTGGGGAACATGGGGGTTGTTTATGCCTTTAGGAATGACATTAGCTGTTTCTACCGGAGCCTCAATTCCGTTAACCGTTGGTGCGGTATTTGCAAGCGGCGCATTTGGTGCATTAGCATCCCCATTGGGTGATACAACCATTACAACCGCATCCATATTAGATATGCCGCTTGTCGAGTATGCTCGCTATAAATTAAAAATCTCCATAATTGGCGGCGTCATCGCGATTATTTTCTATCTTATCTTTGGTTTCTTTGTTGTTTAAGTTCCCAAGCTGTGCTTGCATTTCACGTACAATGACCATTTTGTCTAAAATAACTGAAGCGTTATTACCTGGATAATCACCAAGCTCGTTCATCCGTTTCATACCATTTTCATCTTCTATTTCTTCGAGTCTGCGGATGGTTTCTTATAGCCAATATCTTCATCTTGGATAGGATCAATTACTTGGCCTACACCAATATAAAAGGCGACATCCGCTGAATATTGATTGGCATAGATTGACCCAATGACTGTGCCCCAAGAATGGGCTAAAATGCCGATTTTATCTTTGTGATATTTCTTTTTCAAATAGTAATGGCAAACTATAATGTTCAAAAAATGTTGAAGAAATAAAACATAATGTTCATTCCAGAAGATTTGGAAGCACGCAACATCAGTGTCAAGTTACTAGACGGTCTTTACTCAGAAATGGTTGATTACTCTATATATGATTATCCTTTGCAAGATAGATAGTGTGCCTATGTATTTTATTTATGGTGAAAATGGTTGGCAGATCCCTTGCCGTACATGGTATTGTTTATTTTCAAAAAATAACGGCTCCCGATAAAAAAATTAATCTTAATTGACTAGGCAACACATTCTCCAACTTTAGAAAAATAAAAAGAGTTCTTACAAGCGCTGATTAAGGTTGTTGAACGCACCATATAATAAAGCGTCCTATACTTAGCGAGCGTTGCTTCACGTTTTAAAAGGATTTGTTCACAAGCCTTAAAGACGTCCTTTTTTACAGAAAAACACCCTGCCTAAAATTGGTTCAGGGTGCTTTCCTTTTAACAAACTACTATTAATAACAGTCACAATAGTATTTTTTCTTTTTACACCAGCATTCGTAGTAATAGTAATAGCAGTCATCTTTGTGCTCTTTTTTCTTCTCGTGACAACAGTCACAATCTTTGTACTCTTTCTTCTTCTCGTGACACCAGCAGTCATCTTTGTGTTCTTTCTTTTTCTCGTGACACCAGCAGTCATCTTTGTGCTCTTTCTTCTTCTCGTGACAACAGCAGTTATATTTGTGCTCTTTCTTTTTCTCGTGACAACAGCAGTCATCTTTGTGCTCTTTCTTTTTCTCGTGACAACAGCAGTCATCTTTCTGCTCTTTCTTTTTCTCGTGACAACAGCAGTCATCTTTGTGCTTGTAAGACCAGTCATTATCGTGTTTTTTGTTCTTACAATAAAAACACCAACATTCATAATGATGGGAATAAGACATAGAATTTCCCCTCCTTTCTATTAAATCTGCTATCAATATATGAAAAGCAAATAAAAAGGAAAGTATACTTGTCTATAAAAATTCATATTTCTTTTTTTGTACGCTATAAAGGAGCCCTTTTATGTTGTCATCATCATTTGGTGTAACTATGAACTCTTCCATAAGGAACACGCTAAATCATAGAAGACCCAAGTGTTCCATACTTTACATTCTCTTTTAATTTCAATGCTTAGTATAATTTTTATCATTCATTCATTAAGTCTAATGTAAATTTTAGTCATGTTTTCCCCATAAATGCAGTCTTTTTAGGAAAAGCTAAATAAAGAAAAATCGTAGTATAGCCACTATCAAACAAATATTGAGGGATAAGGATGAACAACCAATTAGTTAACGCGATTAAACAGAATGCAAAACATTTAAAAGAACCTGATGATTTTCTAGTTGTTATTGAGGAAATTGATCAGCAAAAATATGTGTTATTAGGTGAATCTTCACACGGAACGTCTGAATTCTATACGATAAGGGCAGATCTTACGAAAAAACTGATTGTCGAAAAAGGGTTTCATTTTATAGCTGTTGAGGGTGATTGGCCTGCTTGTCAGCAAGTGAATCGTTATATAAAGGGCTTTGATCAAGCATCTGCAAATGCCAGGGATGTGTTAACATCATTTAACCGTTGGCCGACGTGGATGTGGGCAAATGAGGAAATGATTAGCCTTATTGAATGGTTAAAAGAATATAATCAAACACAGCCAAAGGATAAGCAGGTTGGTTTTTATGGGATCGATATTTATTCGTTATGGGAATCAATGGATGAAATTCTCAAGTATTTAGTCAAAACAAATTCCCCGCTCGCCCAATCAACGAGGAATGCCTTTTCTTGTTTTGAGCCTTTTAATCGCCATCCAGAAAAATACGCTGTAGCTGCCTCCTTCTACTCTGAAGGATGTCATGATGAGGTTTTCAAGCTTTTAACTGAGATTCGCCTACATAAGAAACATTTTTCAAACACGGAAGAAAGTCATTTAAACATTGAAGTAAATGCCATCGTAACAGCGAATGCTGAAAAGTATTACAGAACAATGGTCGTAGATGATAATGAATCCTGGAATATTCGTGACAGACACATGGTTGAAGTGATCAACAAAATTAGTGATTGGTATGGCAGTGATGCAAAAGGAATCATCTGGGAACATAACACACATGTTGGTGATGCCAGAGCAACTGATATGGTAAAAGAAGGCATAGAGAATGTTGGTCAATTGTTAAGAGAACAAATAGGAAAAGAAAAACTATTCATTATTGGATTTGGCACTCACAGGGGGACTGTGATCGCAGCTGACGAATGGGGCGTGAATTTGGAGAGAATGATTATACCTCCAGCAATAGCAGGAAGCTTTGAGGATGCAATGCATAAAGCAGGACCACATGACAAATTATTAGTTTTTAACGAACAAAACAAACATCATTTTCAACAAACAATCGGTCACAGAGCAATTGGAGTTGTTTATGACCCACAATATGAACAATACGGAAATTACGTACCTTCTGTCATGTCTAAGCGATATGATGCCTTTATCTATGTAAATTATACAAATGGACTTACACCGCTTGTAGTTGAAGAGGTCATTCTTTAGTGAAATCGTAAGAAAGATTGCCAACATTCTCATAGAAATGAATAAACCTTGGGATATTCCAAGGTTTATTCATTTTCTCAATCTGTGCTTGTGAAATTAAAGCTTTACCAAGTGATCGTTTAAAGTGGTTACCTGACCTATTATCTGTTGTTTCTTGGAAAGCCCAAACTATATTGTTTCGGCAGTTCAATTTCTTTGCGAAGGATTGTAGCTGCTTCCAATGTCCAATAAGGATTTCTTAACATTCCTCTTCCGACAGCCACAAGGTCGGCATCTTCATTTCCGATAACTGCGTTTGCTAATGATGGTTCATCCAATCTTCCAACTGCAATTACTGGAATGTCAAGAGCTTGCCTGATCGATCTTGCTAATGGTACTTGATAGGCAACATGTGTTCCTGGTCTTCCCTCCGCAGCGATAGGGCCTTCTCCCCCTGCGCTTATATGAAACATATCAACTCCTGCATCTTGATATTCTTTTGAAAATTCAATGCTCTCATGAATTCCATATCCGCCTTCAACATATTCTTGTGCAGATATTCTCATAATTAACGGCATATCCTCTGGCATTTCACTTTTAGCAGCCTGAATGACCTCTTTACCAAATTTAGATAAATCCTTCCCATACTCATCTGTTCTTTTATTCGTTAAAGGTGAATGAAATTGATGGATTAAATAGCCGTGAGCACCATGCAGCTCAATCACATCTACACCAGCTTGCACAGCTCTTTTGACAGCACTACGGAATTTAGTAACCATTTCTTTTACTTCATCTGTAGAAAGTGCTCTTGGAGTTTTCGAATTTTCATCAAAAGGAATCGCAGATGGTGCTACTGGAACATCGGCATCTTCTGCTTTACGTCCGGCATGAGCGATTTGTATCCCCACTTTTGCTCCGTATTGATGACAAGCTTCTACTATACGTGCTAATGCAGGAACTTGCTCATCTGACCATAAACCTAAATCATAATCTGAAATTCGCCCATCGGGTTCTACATCCGTCATTTCAATAATAATTAAACTAGCACCGCCAATTGCACGGCTTACATAATGTGTATAATGCCAATCAGTCGCAATGCCATCTTTTTTTGTTACCGAATATTGACACATAGGCGGCATAACCACACGATTTTTTAATGATAATCCTTTTAGCTGATAAGGGGAAAATAAATGATTCATTGTAACACTCCTTTTTATTATATTAGCACCATTTATCTTTACTATTACGTGAAAACAAGATTCTCTCCGTTATTTATGGGTACCCAAATTATAAATTAAATGCATGTGCATGCATACAATTTAGCATATAAAAAAAGAATCTGTCAAACAAACCAATTCTAAGAATAAAAAAGATGGAATATCCTTAACCCGCTAATCGTGAATTGGGGAAGGATATTCCATCATGGGTGAAATTTATGAATGAATTGTTCTAATTCCTGTTGAACTGTTCCTTTAGAAAAAGTCTTTTCAAGGGCTGCATTGAGTGTCACGGACGCCTTTTTTAGCTTTTCCTCTCCTTCAGCTGTTAAAGAAGTGTAAATAGCTCTTCGATCGTCTATGCAAATATGTCTTTTTAAAGCTCCGCAGTCCTTTTCTTCAAAACGGCTGACAAGTCTTGACATGGCACTTTGACTCAACCCAACCATATTCTGAAGCTGTTGCAATTTTAGTTTTTTTTCGGGTGCTTCAGATAAAAATAAAAGGACATAAAACTCTTTTAAGGATATTTGATGATTCTCTTGAAGAATGCTTTCTAATTCATTCGTGATCTTCGTTTGTATATTCGTAAATGATAACCAATTCGTGATCATTTGATTATTTTGCATTGATACCATCCCTGCCATCTATACAATATCCATATCTCAAATAGATATGATATTAGATTATTCACTTCTAATAATACCAAGTAAATATTTTTCTAGTCAAATTGGGGCAGAAATAGCTATTATTAATAGTTACTATCGACCGTCATTGCATTTACATTTAGATTGCCAAAACTGCTATTTGTTCGACTCTTTTACCGGAAAAAAACCCATTTTGTCAAATGAGACTATCGTTTTTGCCTATCAGTAAAAAGACATCCAAAAAATAAATTTTGGATGTCTATCTCATCAACTAAATCACTTATTTTACTCCTGTATTAGCTTTCACAGCAACCTCTGCATACTTTTTCTCATCTCTCTTGCTGGATACAACTGTTCCGATATAAGCAGCTAGGAAACCTGCTGGTATAGAGACGATAGCCGGATTTGTGAGTGGGAAAATTGGATTTCCGACAAGTATTGCTGCTCCAGGCTCAGGATTGAGGACACTTGGGCTAATAGCAACAAGCACTAAAGCTGTGATCAAGCCTGTTAACATTCCTGCCATTGCACCTGCTGTATTAAACTTTTTCCAGTAGATTGTAAAAATAATAACTGGTAAATTCGCACTTGCTGCGACGCAGAATGCTAGGGAAACAAGGAATGCTACATTCATTTTCTGGGCAAACAGGGCAAGGATGATTGAAAGGACAGCGACACCGATTGATGCATAACGGGCAGCTAGCATTTGTTGTTTTTCCGTCATCTTCCCCTTCTTAATAATTTGACCATAAATGTCATGGGCAAACGCTGATGCACCTGATAAAACAAGACCTGCTACGACGGCGAGTATTGTAGCAAATGCAACTGCTGAAACAAATGACATGAGAAAATCTCCACCTAATGCTTTTGCTAAAAGTGGTGCAGCCATATTTCCGGCAGCATTCGCACTGATAATTTCTTCTGAGCCGACAAACGCAGCTGCCCCGAAGCCAAGAAAAATCGTTAAAATATAGAAAATCCCTACTACCCATGTTGCTGTTACAACCGAGCTTCTTGCCGTTTTTGCATCTTTTACAGTAAAGAAACGCATTAATATATGTGGTAGTCCAGCTGTACCAAGGACAAGTGCAGCCATCATTGAGATCGTATCAATTGGATTTTTGTATTTTACCCCAGGATTTAAATAATCCTCTCCTAACGGTGTTAATGTTTTCATTTCATCAAACATTGTAAAAACATTAAAGTTAAACTTTAATAGAACTAAAAATGAAATGATCACGGTTCCAAGCATCAACAGAACGGCTTTTGTGATTTGCACCCAGCTTGTTGCTGTCATCCCGCCAAATATGACGTAAGTTGTCATCATGACACCTACTAGTAAAACGGCAACCCAATAATCAATTCCAAGTAAAAGCTGAATAAGTGCACCTGCACCGACTAGCTGGGCAATCATATAAAAGATCACAATCGTTAGCGTGCTTAATGCAGCAACACCACGTACCTTTTTTTGGTCAAATCTAGCATTTATCATATCTGCAATTGTATATTTTCCTAGATTTCTTAGCGGCTCTGCCACAATATAAAGCACGACAAGATAGGCAACTAAATAGCCGATAGAGTAGAAAAATCCATCGAAGCCACTAAGTGCAATTGCACCGGCTATCCCAAGAAAGGATGCGGCTGATAAATAATCACCAGCAATGGCAAGTCCATTTTGCCAGCCTGTTAACCCGCCACCTGCTGTATAAAACTCACTAGCTGTTTTTGTTCGTTTGGCCGCCCAATACGTAATGACAAGTGTCATACCAACAATTAGAACAAATAAAATTAATGCTGTCACACTCATAAGCCCTGTTCTCCCTCCTCCTCATGATTTTCAATGATTTGTTTAGCCATATGATCAAATGTTCCTGCTTTTTTCACATAAAGAATGCAAAGGACCCATGTCATAATAAATTGGGCAAACGCATAAACCCATGTCCAGGTAATTGAGCCTATCGCTGGTGTATTTAGTATTGTCGTATAGGAAGTTAGAACTGGTAACATAAAATAAAAAACTAAGAAGAATATCGTGAGTGGGATTAGAAATCTTTTCTTTGCTTTTAGTAACTGTTGAAACTCTTGACTTGCAGCAACCTTTTCAAAGTCAACAGACTTTTCCCCCTGTTGCCCTATCTCTTTTTCCATTTGCTTTCCTCCTTTTAATTATTTTTTCAGAATGATAATCAGGTTCTAAAAGATTATATTAGGATAAGCATTCTATTATTCACAATAATGTCAAAAGGCCGGGAGATACTCGGTACCTTTCTTTTTCCATAAGGAAAGGGCTAGCATATGCCAGCCCTTATCGCCCTTCTTTTTATGTTAGAAAAAGAATAGAAATAGAAAGAATGAAAACAAAAACAAGACTGAAAATAAAATTCTTCTTTTCTATTACTATATCTTTTTCTTCTTTAAATCTCCTGTTCATTAAGAATTTTATTCCCAGACCAAAACAAATAGAAAAAACAATGGTAAGAATCATTTTGACATAAACATTAACTATACATGCAGTTTCATCAGAACTTATTTTTACGATCATAGGTCTTATGAAGAAAAAATAACTAAAAATCACAAATAACGTGTTGATCAACGTGTAAAGGATAAAACTTGGTTATATCGGAAACTAATTGCATTCTCCAAAAGATTGAGAAAAAGATAAAAACCAAGTTTACAAGGCAGATCACACAGAGTATGATATGAAAGGTATTGAATTTATTAAAGTATAGGAGTTGAGTTTTTTGAGCAGTCGAAGTTGCAACGAACCGGAACCCGGATCGAAAAGCGAGGAAGTCATTAACGAACCAATCCTCCATAGGTTGAATACTGATAAACCTAGAATGCTCGGATTTTTACGAGCAATTATCCCTCACTTTGCTTCTTTGAATGACTCAAAGTTCCAGGCTGGTTTTACTGCCCGATAATACGGGATAAACATTCAACTCTTATTGTATGAAGGAATGAGGACGGAACCCGTTTAACTTGCCATCATATTTTAAAAAAGTGTTTGAACATATATTTTTTCGAAACTTAGTTTACATGCAAAATGATGCCGGTTAGTTCATTTCCGTTTTTTTATTAGGGGCCATTATTGACTTCCTCACCATAATGAGGAGGTTTTAACATTGTTAGAAATTTATTTAACTGATCAACATGGAGCACTACAACAACAAAGCGAAATTACGAATGGCTGTTGGGTGAATCTTGTCGCACCAACAGAACAAGAAATTAATGAATTAGCAAATAAAGTACAAATTCCTTTGGACTTCTTAAAAGACCCACTAGATGAAGAGGAACGGTCCCGGATTGAAAAAGATGATGACAATATCCTCATCATCGTTAATATTCCTTTAATGTCAATGGATGAAAAGGGCTTTCCAATTTATGATACGATTCCTTTAGGCATGATTGTCGCAAAAAATTGTTTCATTACAGTATGTCTTAAAGATAATCCTATTTTTCATTTGTTTAAACAAAATAAAGTAAAACAGTTTTATACAAACAAAAAAACGAGGTTTTCTCTGCAAATCCTTTATTTAATGGCAACCACCTATCTTAAGTACTTAAAACAAATTAGTAAAAAGACCGATTCAATCGAAAAAGAATTACATCAGTCGATGAAAAATAAAGAACTTTTTTCATTATTGAATCTGGAAAAAAGTTTAGTGTATTTTACAACTTCATTGAAGTCTAACAATATTGTCCTGCAGAAAATGCTGAAATTTAATTACTTAAAAATGTATGAAGATGATCAGGAGCTGTTAGAGGATGTCATAATCGAAAATCAGCAGGCAATTGAAATGGCTGAAACACATACATCGATTCTAAGCGGTATGATGGACGCCTTTGCATCTGTCATTTCTAATAATGTCAATATTGTCATGAAATTTTTAACATCGATTACGATTATTATGTCTTTGCCCACAATGGTTGCAAGTTTTTATGGAATGAACGTTTCCATTCCATTCCAGGATTACCCATACTCATTTTTTGTTGCTATTATTATTTCATTTATTTTATCAAGCATTACGGCTGTTATCTTTTGGAAGAAAAGGTTCTTTTAAGATTTTCAGCCTTCATAAACACAAGCCATTCACAGTGTGAATGGCTCTTTCCATCTATTAATTATTTAAATCACTTAACCCAGGGCTATGTTCATTTGGCATTTCAGGTAAGTCAGGTACTACAAATCCTGCCGGTGGATCGACTACACTTAACTGACCATTATCTCTGCTTGGGGATTCTCCCTGCAAAATTTCACCGATTCTAGTCTGATCAAGCCTAAAATTAAATTGGGCATTATGGAAGCCCATTTCTTCATACTTTCTACATTCAGGATATTTATTAATATCATAATTAGGAACTGGGAAGAGTTTTCCCCAATTAACGCCAAGTGTTTCCAATGCTTTTGCAAAAGCGTTTTGATGGGCATTATCACGTACAATTAAGAAAGCGAGTGTTTCTCGAAATGTTTTATTTGAACTCATTTCATAAATGCGTGTTTTTTGAAGAACACCTGTTGATTCAAGGACAATGTTATCGAGTAGGTCAGCCACTAAGTTTCCATGGCTGTAAACATAATTACCAGTCCACGGGTTACCGCCTGCATCCACTGGTAATGAAGATTGTGCTCCCATAATAAAATGATGTGGGTTGGCATGTTTAATTGCTTCATCTAAATGGTGCTTGATCGACCCCTGCTGCTCCTACCCCTTCTTCTCCTGCACCATTTAACAGCTGATTAATTGTTGTTTGAACAAGCTCCACATGGCTGATTTCCTCAATAAATATCCCGCGAATTAAATCACGGTACTGTTTTGCCTTGCCGCGAAAGTTTGCACTTTGAAACGAAAACTGCATCATTGTTCTCATTTCACCAAAGTGTCCACCTAGTGTTTCTTGCAGAACTTTAGCTGCTGCCGGATCTGGTTTGTCAGGTACAATTTGATTAATTAATTCTTCCTTATAATAAAATATCTTACTCAACTCATCTATGTATCATTATTTATGATGACTTGTCATTCCCCCTATTCTACTATTTGTTTATGATTTTGATTTTATGCTTTATCTCTATCATCACATTAAACATGACCAATTTTTTCTATTCTTTCCTATCATTTGAACTTTTAATAAATGCCATGAAAAAAGTCAATCAGGAGATAATAATCAATGGAGGTGGTAACGATGACTAACGAGCAGGAAAGGGATTATATCATCGTCCAAGATGAATCAGGTTTGTTAAAAAAGTTCGCTGTTGAGGCTTTATTAAATATGGAAGAGCAAACATATACCTTATTAAGAAGTGAGCATGATCAGCATAATGCGTTCGTGATGCAGGTTGAAAACGAAGAAGATGGGCAGTATCTAATTGGTATCGATGATCCCTTTATAAAAAGCATGGTTCTTGATGCATATGCCATTGCGGTTGATGCAAATCCAGCTGATTAAGATCGTGGAAAGTAGGAATTATGATGGAAAATAAGATCATTGATGTGATAGATGAACGTTTAAAAAAACAAATAGAAGATGAGATTAACGGAATGACCTTTACGAAAAACTTTCGGTCACCTAGTGCTGAGGAATGGTATGTATTTTTGCCAAGCTATAAAGACCAGGTAACAGGCGGTGCACCTGGAAAAACGATAATTCATTATAATCTTTTTGACACGAAGCATATTTTTATTAACACGACAATCATTTTTGATGATCCGTTACTACATAAAGGCGAGTTACACCGCCTTGTCTATGCGGTATCAGATGAAATTGTGAATCGCCTTGTCGGGTATGCGGACACTTTATTGTCTGTTCATGCTGGTGAAAACTCATACAATGCAGAATATAAACAGTGACATACAGTTACGGCCAATCTTAAAGGTTAAAAAGACCGTCATTTGACGGTCTTTTAATTTATCAAATTCGTTTTCGCAGCTTTCACTCGATTTCTGTCCAGTTGTTTTGCTTCATATAACGCTTGATCAGCAGCATGAAATAATTCTTCAAAGCTTTGAGCGATCTCAGGTATATTTCCAATACCCATCGAGAGCGTAATAGGGTTTCCTGTTGGGCTCTTCGTTGTTGCCGCTGCTTCTCTTATTCTTTCTGCGATCGAATGAGCAATTGAACCATTTGTTTCTGGCAGAACAATTAAAAATTCTTCTCCGCCTAACCGGTAACACAATTCCGTTTCCCTTAATTCCTTTTTTACTAATGATGAAATAAATTTTAATACTTCTTCACCCTTTTGATGGCCGTATTTATCGTTGACGTTTTTAAAATGGTCAATATCAAATAATATAATCGAGTACATGTCTAATCTTTTAATTGTACTTTCTAAAGTGCGGCGATTATAAAAACCTGTTAACGGGTCAAGGACCGCTTCATTTTCAACATCGTTTAGTTTTTTCTGATAAAAATCAACAGCTACAAATATCCCCCGCTTCAATTCTTTTAGCTCAAAATACCAATCAGGTATATGTGGTGTTGGGATTGTTTTCTGTTCTGTCACTTGTTGGGCATAAACAGCCAGTTTCCTAATCGGATTGACAATTTTCTTCAGCAATAAAAAGGAAATAAGAAAGATAAAGATCATGAATGGGATCGCTGTGAAACTTACTTTTTTCACCATCTGTATGATTGGTTCATTCACGCTTATTTTCGGTGTTTGAGAGATGATTCCCCAATTACTATCTCCTGCTGTCGCAGAGTAACCTGCTAACATTGTATTTCCTTTTGAATTTACAACTTCCTGATGTCCATTATTCCCTTTCAATACTTCCTGGACAACTTTGTTTTCGATCACATTCGTGTTAATCCGCTCCATATTCGGATGATAAATAATCGATCCTTTGGAGTCGACAACATATACATACGAATCATTTTCGCTCTTTGGATGCTGCCCAAGTATGGCATCTAAAATATTTTCTTCATGTAATTCAATTGTTTAGAAAGAAACCCGACATATTCTTCCTTATCAAAAACTGGTACTAAAATGAGTAAGATCAAATTTTTACGAATCCCTACATAAGGTTCTGATAAGAATGGTGCTTTTTCTGATAAAGTTACTTTTACTCCTGGAGATTCCAGCACGATTCCTTCTAAACAACAATACTTCCATTTTGATCAACAAATGTGATCGCATTAAAATATTGGTTTGATTGTAATATTTGGTTTAGCTTCGTATTAATTGTCTTTGAATCTTTCGATAGTTAGATGATGAAACATATTCTCGAAGAGATCATCTATCGCATGTGCTAATTTTTCTAGATAGTATTGATTTTCGACTAAATAGTTGTTCTCAAGATTATTTTTACTTACCACTATACTAGAAACAATACTTCCAACAAATGTACCAACCATCGCTAAAACCAATAGCATTAATATTAAAAATTGAATACTTAATCGAATGGGTTTCATCATATCTTTTCACCGCAAAAATGACATATAAATTGTCAGAATGATCTACAAATATACCATGTCTCTAGATGATAAACAATCATAACCAACTTTTTATTATCTTTCCCATTTAGCTCGTAAATCGTCGAATACAAAAATGATCGTTAAAAAATAATATTCGGGGAAAAATAACTTTTAAATGGAGGTATTATGTTTACAAAGTGGTTTAATCATCATGAATATTTTCGGTACGGCTTTTTCATCCTGTTAATTTTTAGTTTCATCTTAAATAGTGTTGTATTACAAAATCACAGCAATTTTTTTATCCTTTATATCATTTCTGTCATATTCTTAGGGATTGGTTTTTATAATAAACCTGCTTGGTATTTAATCTTATTTACCGTATTCGTTGTATCATGCCGATTTTTCCTTATACGAGATCAGGAAGATAACCTACTCGTTACATTTATGATTTACCTCATTAGCTACCTTTTAATAACCTTTATTTCTGCTGGATTTATGCTAAATGTTCAGAAAGTAAAAGATGATAATTTGGAATTAACGACAGCTCTGGCAAATGCGTTAGATTCCAGAGATACTTATACATTGCACCATTCTGAAAATGTCGCAAAATATGGGGTGAAAATAGCTGAAAAATTGAATTTATCTAAAGAAGAATGTTCGATCATTCGTATTGGCGGTCTTTTGCACGATATCGGTAAAATTGGAGTACCAGAACATATTTTGACTAAGCCTGGAAAATTAACGGAAGATGAATATAATGTGATAACAACACATCCGACGATTGGATATGAAATCATCAAGCATGTTACAAGCTTTCATCGGAATGGTGTATTAGACATCGTGTTATATCATCATGAAAGATATGATGGAAAAGGGTATCCAGCAGGTTTAAAAGGCGAGGAGATTCCTTTAGTTGCCCGAATCATTTCTGTAGCAGATACATTTGATGCAATGATTTCAAGGCGCGTCTATCGAGAAGAGCTTGATTTAGCCTTTACGCTTAACGAAATTAAGAAAAACAAAGGAACTCAATTTGATCCAGAAATTGTTGATGTCTTTTTAAGTTTATTTGAGGATGAAGCAGAAGGTAAACGTAATATCCATGTGTTCAACTTGAAACAATAACAGCACACATGGATATAACGATTAATCAAACCAGCCCTTATTCCTAAACCAAATGAACATCCAAATCCCAATGTTCAGCATAATAAAGAGAATCACAAAATAGCCATATTTCCATGTTAATTCAGGCATATGTTCAAAATTCATACCATACACACCGGCAATAAAGGTGAGCGGCATGAAGATGGTCGTAATCACGGTAAGGACTTTCATAATTCGGTTTGTTTGATGTGAGTTTAAGGAAAGATAACTATCACGGATATCATTCGTAATTTCACGATTCGCATCAATCATTTCCGTCAGTTTTAGTAAATGATCATAAATATCTGCAAAATACTCCTGCCTTTGTTTAATCCCTCTTAATCGATGAGAATTTAACATTCGATAAACCAAATCTCTCATCGGTGTAACAGTGTGCCTCAGTTTTAATAAGTGATGCCTCGTGTCAAATAACTCATCAAGTAATTGCTCCATTGACATTTTATTTGTATTGTTTTCAAGTTTATCTAATATTTCTTCTAAACGATAGACGAGCGGAAAATAGTTATCAACAAGCTTATCGATGATATGATAAAGTACAAGATTCTGATCCCACTTATTTACCTTTTTTGACGCTTTTAACCGCTGCCAAACATCATATACTTCTTTTGATTTTTGATGGTGAAATGACACGATATAGTTTTCTCCTAAAAAGAAATTAATTTCCTCTTTTTCATAGTTCATTTCTTCTAAGCTGTGTGTGACAAAGAAACTATACTCATCATAGTAATCCAATTTTGGCCTTTGCAGCTTATGTATACAATCTTCAATCGCTAGCGGATGAAAATGCAAAGTGCGGTCAAGCTCCAAAATTTCCTCTTCTGTCGGCTGATTAAAGTCAATCCAATACCATTTTATATCCTCCCCCATTAATTCATCTAAGGGGCAATCTATTTGTAACTCTAAGTTCTTTTTTACGGCTATACAATTAATCACAATTTTACTCCTAAAATCGTATTTGTTTGCAAAAAGCACATGAAGAAGTTTTAAGATCGTTTCTCTTTTTCTACCCATTTTTGCGTTTCTACTAAACCACCCTTATTTTTTAGGCAATTTTCACATACTTTTTGCTTTTCAATTATGTTTACACGAATAACTTGGGTTGATTTCCGTTGCAGGTACTCGCTTTCCGCGGGCGGTCTCAGGAGTCTGCATATCCACAACAATCAACAGCTGTTCGAATTTGTTACTTGCTACATTTACGAAAAAAGCCATTTTTTATCTCTTTTAAGTGAATAACGGATGACATAGAATTCACTACAAATTCTTTCTTTTCAAAAGTATCCTTATACTGTATCACGTTCAATTAATTCGACGAAAATCTCTTTTTGAGAAATGTCTGCCTTTTCAACTGCTTGGCGGAATAAGTTTTTTCCCATTTCCACTAAAGGAATTTCCAATGTTGTAATGTTCATCATTTTTGCAATCGGCTGATTATCAAAGCCCATTATGGCTAGTTCCTCAGGTATGCTTATGTTATTCACCTTACAGCAAGTAACGATCCCCGCTGCTACTTGGTCGCTCGTTACTAGCAGGGCTGAGGGTGGATCGCTCATCTTTTTTACTTGTTGGACGACTCGATCCCCGTCTTCAACATGTAAACATTCATCAAAAATATAAGCTGGCTCAAATGGCAGATCCCATTTTTCCATAAAATCATGATAAGCTAATTCTCTTTGTTTACTATTTGTTCCTGTTTGTCTGCCGATACAATAACCGATTTTTTTATGGCCTTTATCATATAAATAGGTTAACGCTTTCGTAAACGTTTTATAATGATCGATAAATGTGGCTGAAACATTTTCCCCTCGCACATCTTCACATAAAATGATTCGTCCATAAGATAAATACTCGTCAATCATATCCCATTCACAAATGCGTGAACAAATAATTAACGCATCAATTTGCTTATCCTTTAACATTGCTAATGCTTCTGCCTCTCTCAATTCCTCATAATTCGTTTGGAAGAGGACTAATTTGTAGTTGCTTTTTAAAGCTTCATTAGCAATCCCCTCGAGCAACAAGCCAAAATAAGGATGATTTGAAAAAGGAATCACAACACCAATCAGGTAAGTTTTGCCGATGCTCAAATGAACGGCATTTATATTTGGCTGATACTTACAAAGCTCAATTGCTTTTCTAACAGCCTCTTTCTTATCCGCACTTACATACGGGTGATTATTGAGAACTCTTGAAACAGTTGTAACAGATACACCAGCCATCTTAGCAATATCTTTAATATTTGCCATGATATCACCTCAACTAATTAAAAACTTTTTCTTGCTATGAAACGCGTTCCATATTTTAAGCTTAATCTATAAAGGAGGAATGCGAAATGATAAATGTATATGGAATCATTTGCTTGCTTTTTATGTGTGCTTCCATTCTTTTTTCTGCTTCAAAAGCTATTGTTATTTTTCCAAAAAAGCAAGCTTCAAATAAGCCAAAAGATGTATATGATTATTTATTCGATGTATATGAAGATTCGTGAATAAAACAGGATATGTTAAAAAAGCAGTTCAAACGAATGAACTGCTTTTCATTTTGTCTATTTAACTAGAGCATACCATAATGAGAGTTATCTTTAAATTTGGCTCTTTTCTAAGAGATTGTTGTTTTTTAAAAAAACTATTTAAGGTTGTTTGGAGCAGATTGCGAGATTCATGCAGGTGTTTACGCTGAGGAAGCTAACCGCCCGCCCCGCTAAAAAGCAAGCATCCTCTCGCTGCAATCAACCACACCGCACTACTTGGTATAAGCAACAAAGTTTGCGAAAACAGCCTTAAATTTTGCTTGATTCGCGGAATATTGGTAAACTTGTTTATATCTAATTATTATTAAAATTTTTACTTAATAATGAAATGCTCAACATCAGATATTATCGCTTCTACCAACTAAATAAGTTTAAATTAGAGCAATTAGTGGTTTACTATAGATAATAAATTCTATAAATTTCCCTACCTCTGCTTCCTCAAATAGGTGGAGTCACATCGCCCGATGATCGGAAAACAAAACTATTTTTAAAGGAGAAGAGAATGATGACAAATGAAGAATATGAACTTTTAGTAACCAAAGCTTTAGAGAACGCCCCAGAATGGCTTTTTGCTGACATAGAAAATATCATCAAAGATTCAAAAGATAACAATCGAATCAGCTTTGTTATTTCAGAGCTTTATAAAAGATACACATTTAATTTTACACACTTATTTGCCGCAATGGATCAAAACTCAGAATGGTCTGTTATTTCTCGTGAAAGATTGAATTTCATCGATAACAATATCGACTTGATTCAAGCTATGATGAAAAAATATCAATAATTTGCATGGGAGGGAACGGTTGTAACAGCTTTCCCCTCCTGTACCTTTTGGACAAACTGTTTTGCCAGCTCTGTGATTTCAGTAAATCTCTTGTCATGTATGAATTGTTTATTGACAAGATTTCCTCCTAAACCTACAGCAATTGCACCTGCAGATAAATAGTCGTTGATGTTATTGATATCGACACCGCCAGTAACCATCATTGGGATATGATTAATTGGTCCCCGAACATTTTTCACATAATTCACACCTAATGAATCGATTGGGAATACTTTTACGGCTGTAGCACCAGCTTGGTACGCGCGAACGATTTCAGTTGGAGTAAATGTCCCAGGCCATACATCCACACCATGTGCGATACCATAATCAATGACTGCTTCATCTAAATTTGGTGAGACTAAATATTCTGCACCAGCAGCAATCGCATCCTTAGCCATCTGTATATTCATGACCGTCCCTGCTCCAATACAAAGCTTGTCATCATATGATTCCTTAAGATCCGCGATCATGTTAAATGCCCGGTCTGTATTTAATGTGACCTCTAGAAGTTTTATCCCGCCATCTAACAAGGCTTGTGCTGTTTCATGGCTGTTTTCATATGAAATTCCCCTAATAATTGCAACGATTTTTTCCTTTTGAAGAAATTGCAAATTGTTAGACATCCTTGATTCTCCTTCTCTATTAAAAAATGGTTTTCTATCCACTGATATAGATAGCGCTTTCTTTTTTGTGAAGGAAGCTTACTTCATGTAAGCTTCTTCAGGCTATTCCAAATTACTGTGTCTGCTGAATGCCTCTTGATGTCCAAATTCCTTTAATCCTGAATAAAGTAAACAAATGCTGTCAAAAGCAATGTGGACAGATTGATCAAATAATGATCCAAGCGGCTGTACGGATTGTGTTTCACCGTCAACTCTGTATTTTGTCGCAGCGGGTATATGAAGAACATGTACTGCAACATTTGCAAGCGGTGAATCTATGTTTGTTGTTACCGCAATGACATGACAGTTCAGTTCTTTTGCTTTTTCTGCCGTCCACACAACACTCTTTGTTTTTCCAGACCCAGACACTGCGATTAACACATCACCTTCCGCAATAGCAGGGGTAATTGTCTCACCTACAGAATAAACGTTTGCACCTAAATGCATTAAGCGCATCGCAAATGATTTCCCCATAAAACCTGAGCGGCCCTCTCCGATAACAAAGATCCTTTTTGCCTTCATTAATACTGATGCGACGTTTTCAAGGCTTTGTTCTTCGATCTGCAGTAAGACTGCTTGTATTTCAGAAATGATTTTATCTGTTGTTTTCATATTGATTCTCCTCGTTCCATTGCAAAATAATCTTTTTAAATTGTTCGGCTGCAATACGTTGATCTACAGCTTTTGTAATGGCTGATCCGATAATGACGACAGATGGCATTCGATCCTTGAAATGTTCAATCGTATCAAGACTGATCCCTCCGGCAACCGCAAACTGTAATAAAGGATCATCAGCTTGTTTTGTTAGGATGTTTTTCTTTCCTGTCATCTCTTGCTCGTCTTTGCTAACATGATCACAGAAAATCGCTTCTTTGTATTGAAATAACTCTTTTTTCTGTTCTTCTGTTGTGTTTAATAAATCAATCATCACTTTTTTATTAAATGTATTTGCTGTTTCTATACACGCTTTAATTGTTGCTGCAGGTGATACCCCCATCACAGTTGCAATGTCAGCTCCTGCTTGAAAACACATGTCAAATTCGTAATAAGCGTTATCGATCGTTTTACAATCTGCGACGATGACTTTATTAGGAAAGGCATTTTTGATCTTCCGTACACTTTCCACACCGTATTCTTTTATGAGCGAAGTTCCAACTTCAATCCAATCAACGAAATCCTCAGCGTTTTTTGCAATTCTAATTGCTTCTTCTACAGAAAAACGGTCTAAAGCCAGTTGAATATTCATCTTTAAATCCTCTATTCTATTAAGTTTCCTTTTTTACTAAACCGATTTATGAATTTATTATAATGGAAATGAAAGCACTTTACAATATCCTTCTTTGTCACGTTGTCACATAATTATTAAACTTCTAACTCAATATCGTGGCTATAAACGTAAAAAAAGCAGTTTGATTTGGATATAATCAAACTGCTTTTTTTCATGTTAAATTAGTACTGAAAACGACTCTGTGTTGATTCCCTAATAAACAACTCACACTCAAACACTGTATCTTCCTTCTTTACATCTTCTTTGTTTATTTGTTTTAACAGAAGCTCAGCTGCTTTTTGCCCCATTTCATGTGAAGGCTGGCTAATGGTTGTAACCGATGGACTGACTAGATCTGCAAAGGGAATATTGTCAAAAACAATAAGACCTACTCTTTCCCCTATTTTAATATGATTTGCTTTTGCAAATTTTAACACTTCTAAAAAAACGAGGTCATTACCAGCTACAAGGGCAGTTGGCGGCTCTTTCACAGAAAATAGGTTTTTAAGCTGTGCTGCCATTGCTGGTATGTCACTGCTTATCATATATTCATCTAAAATTGGCAGATTGCTTTCTTGTAACGCATCCATATATCCAAGTCTACGCTCAAGACGTGTTGAAATCGTCAATAGCTCAGTTACAATCGCTATTTTTTGATGTCCATTTTCAATAAGATGATTCACTGCATTCTTCGTTGCTTCACGATTATTTACAATGACAGAAGGAACGGAAATATCCGTCACTTTCCTGTCCATAAAAACAACTGGATAACCTGATTTGACCATCGATTGGTAGAGCTCAACATTTTGACCGGTTGGAAAAATGATCAAGCCATCCACTTGCTTTGCTCGCAGCATTTCAATATACTTTCGTTCTTTTTCTTGATCATTATCGGCATTGCAGATAATGGCATTCATATCATGCTGGTTAAAAAAGTCCTCAAGTGAACGGGAAATTTCAGTTGAATGACGATGCATAATATTTGAGACAATAATCCCTACCATTGCTGTTCGCTTTTGTTTTAAGCTTCTTGCAATATGATTAGGCTGATAGCCAAGCTCATTAATAGCAGCATCAATTCGCTCTCTTGTTTCCTCACTCATATATTCATAGCGCTTATTTAAAAATTGTGATACTGTACTTTTTGATACTCCTGCTTTTTTGGCGACATCCGCCATTGTAATTGTTGCCATCAAACCGTCCTCTTTTGTATAATCATTTCTTTTATTTTAGCTGTTATTTTATCTTTTAGCCAGTTATTAAAATTGACTGGAACCTTCTTACGTTATGTCTGTGGCAACTGAGATGGCTGTCAAGAATCATCAAACACTATATGTATAATCGCTTTATCTGTTTCTATAAAAAACCCCTTAATCAGAGATTAAGGGGCTAAAACTTATGCAATCGCCTTCTTATCGTTTGTGCTACGTTGTTTTTTAGCAGCTTTTACTGCCCAAATTGTAAAGATGGCTGATAATAATAGGGATCCTGCCATGAAAATATATGATGCGCCAAATCCGCCTGTAGCGCCATTTAAATAGCCAACAACATAAGACCCTGCAAATGATCCTAATGCACCCATGCTGTTAATCAATGCCATCGCTCCTCCTGCAACATTACGTGGAAGAATTTCTGGAATGATCGCAAAGAATGGTCCATATGGTGCATACATTGCTCCGCCTGCAATAACTAATAAAGTAAATGATAGCCAAAAATTACTTGTTCCGATTAAATAGGATCCATAGAATGCTAGAGCACCTATTAATAAAAACGGCCAAACAAATGCATTTCGATTTTGCAATTTATCAGAGAAGAATGAAACTGTTAACATTAGAACGATCGATAAAATATAAGGTACAGAGGATAACCAGCCTGTTTTGACAATATCCATATTTGGTGCCGCATTAATAATCGAAGGAAGCCACATAACAAAACCGTATACACCAACACTCCATAGCGCATATTGTGCACAAAGTAAGATAACTGGTTTTGATTTAAATGCCTCTGCATAGTTTTTAACTGGTGCTAAGCCTTGCTGTTCTTTATCAAGCTCTTCTTGTAACAATGCTTTTTCACGATCTGAAAGCCACTTTGCATCTTTTGGATTATCATTTACGATTTTCCACCAAATAAATGCCCAAATTACTGCTGGCAGACCTTCGATGATAAACATCCATCTCCAACCATATGCTTCTAATAAATAACCTGAAAGAATCGACATCCATAAAACGGTTGCTGGATTACCAAGAATTAAAAATGTATTGGCACGTGAGCGCTCAGCTTTTGTAAACCAGTGACTCAGGAAGACAAGCATCGCCGGCATAACAGCGCTTTCAACAACACCAAGAGCAAATCTGATAACAAATAACCACCCGACATGGCTGACGAGTCCAGTAGCAGTCGCAAGTCCGCCCCATAAGATTAATGACCAAAACACAAGTTTTTTTGCACTTTTATTTTCTGCGTAATGTGCTCCAGGTATTTGGAAAAAGAAATAACCAAGGAAAAACAAGGATCCTAGTAAAGATGAGATTGCAGGTGTAATTTGTAAATCTTGAGCCATACCTGCTGCAGCACCAAAGCCATAGTTTGCACGATCTAAATAAGCAAGACTATATGTAATAAATACAACTGGAATTAAACGAAGCCATCTTTGTTTTGCCAACGTATTTTGCATGTTACTTCACTCCTTCTAATTGTTGTTTCATATATACTTCTAATTGCTTTCTAGTTGGATAGCCATCATGATCACCTGGTGATTGGACAGCTAATGCACCAATCGCATTCCCTCTCATGACTGCCTTTTCAACGGAATGACCTTCTACTAAGCCACTGAGGACACCTACGGCAAATCCATCTCCAGCACCGACTGTATCAATGACGTTTTCAACTGGAAATCCTTTAACAAATCCTTCTTCAGCTGCTGTTTTATAGAAAGCACCTTCTTCACCAAGCTTAATAATGACTAGTTTAACACCTTTATCTAAATAAAAGGAGGCAATATCCTGAGGATCGCTGAATCCTGTTAAAATTTCTCCTTCTGCTAAACCCGGTAGTAAAGTATCTGATTTATACGCGATTTCGTTTATTTTATTAATCATTTCTCGTTTTGACTTCCATAATGTTGGACGTAAATTTGGATCAAATGAAACCGTGCGATTATTCTTATTCATCAGCTCGAGAGCATATTGTGCGAATTCTCTCATTTGATCTGATAATGCTAGTGGAATTCCAGTTATATGCATGTGTCGGGCTTGTAAAAAATAGTCTTCTTTTAAATCAGAAACATCCATCTGACTTGCTGCAGATCCTTTTCGAAAATATTGTACCTCTGGATCACCTACAACTACTTTTGATTTCACTTGAAACCCTGTGGGATAGTTTCCATCCACTAAAACATGACCGATATGAACGTTTTCTTCTTTCAATCTTTGAATAATGTATTTTCCGAACGAATCATTGCCAACTTTGCTTGCCCAGCCTGAGCTGAACCCTAATCGGGCAAGACCAATGGCTACATTTGTTTCTGCACCTGCCAGGCTGCGTGTGTACTGATTCACTTCATGCAATGGGCCTTGTTCATTTGCCATAAACATTGCCATCGCTTCCCCGAAGGTAATAACATCTAGTTGTTCCATAGGATTCCCCCGCCTTCCATTCTCTCTTTTTCTTCGACCATTTCAATATAATGTGCGATTTTAGTAATAGGATCAATTGGAAACTCGATTGCTTTTTTTACATTGCGTGGAAATTCTTTTACAATTCTTCTCCACTCTGTGTCTTGCTCGCTTGGAAGCGGCAGTGTGACAAGCACCTGACCATGTTTTTCCACATGCTTGAGATGGAGATAACCGACATATGGTGCAAGCTGTTCAAGCGCATGTGGGACAAGCTGCTTCGTATAATACCAATTTCCGCTGTCAAATGTCATCATGACAGGCACTTCAAGCTGATGAGCGCTTTCAAAAAATCTCTTCAAAGAGTCTACATGTCCGCCATACATTGTTTGGTCGTTTTCAATAAACAACTGGATGTGACTGTGCTGGGACAGAAGTTCTTTTAACTCGGCAAGGTCTGATCGATCACGGTGATAATGTCCTAAAGACACTTTTACCCATGGAGCACCAAGTCTTTTCGCTTCATTAAACGTACGTAAAAGATCTTCTTTGTTCAACTCACTAGCACTATTCCATGCTTCCACTGGAGCTGAAAATACAGTAAATAATTGATATTTATCAATCTCTGTTTTTAGCTCTTCTAATGACTGATGATGATTTAAAAACAATTCTCGGCGAATTTCAATGCCGTACGCTCCGGCAAGGGCAATCATTTCCACAAACGCCTCTTGCCCTTTCTCTAACACTTCATTTCTATTAAAAGCATTTAAAGGAACAATAATATTTTTCATGAATAAAACCTCGCTGCGTTTTTATAAATCGGTTTAGTAAATCGGTTTATAAACACTATAAAACAAATGTAAGCGCTTTTCAAGACTTTTTTAAAAATTTGTATGAAACTTATAAAATGCTTATATATTACTATGTTTTACGCTTGTCCCTCTAGCTATTTCACTTGTATATGAAATAAATAGGGCTGTCTTAATTCTTAAAGAACTGAAATCATCGTAAGGATTCTAATTTTACATTAATTGGATCCTTCCCATTTTAAGCAATTCCACATATAATTACCTGTTGGGAAGGGGTGATTGGATGGCTGACATTAAACAAATGATCTTTTTTGATTTTGAAATGCTTTGTTCTGACAATGGTATGGCTTACGATATGATGGAAGCCATTCGATTAGGTGCAGTTAAGTATGATCTTGAAACAGAGAGCATCACCTATTTTGACCGATATATTCGCCCTGAAAATCAGGAACCCTTATCAGATTTTTGTAAAGCATTAACAGGAATTGATGATCAAGATTTAGTTGGTGCAAATGATTTTGCGACTGTTTTTGAAGAATTTCTAGCGTGGGTTGGCGGGATAAAAAAATCACAGTATTTCTCTTGGTCACCTAGTGATTTGACTAGACTTAAAATCGATGCAGAGAAACATGAGATCCCGCTTCGTACGATTACGAAGATTGAAAAACGTTATATAGATTTTCAAGCTGTTTTTAAGAAACGAGTTGCAAATAACAATGTTTCTGTTGAAGATGCACTTGCTTTATATGGACTGGAATTTAGCGGAGAAAAACATCATCCAATGTATGATGCTTATAATACGTTACGCATTTATTTGCAGTTTTTACATGAACCGGTTCAATCAGATCTTATTATGTTAAAGCAGTTTATTCTTGAAGATGAGTTAACTTCTTTTGAGAAGGAGCATCTAAATCAAATACTAGCCGCTCACATCAAATTTGATATCAATTTACTAGTAAATCAAATTCGCGATGTTTACCGTTTAAGAGATGTAAAAAAATTATTTAAACCAATCAATAGAATCGTAGTAAAATATGAAAATGTCATCATGAATCGTTCGGGAATATTTACAGACGAGAACGTAAGACATGCCGAGCTGCTATCGACATTTTATCATGAGCTGCTTCAATCATATGAGGAACATGTTTCATATCGTTCTAAAATCATGATCTTAAACGAATATTTACTGCGACCATTACATGTGATTACTTCAAAATAAACGTTCAGTTTAAATAAGGTGACTCACCACATACGATCATAATGAGTCACCTTTTTCAACTTGCTTGAGAATATTCTTTATTCATTGATTTCTTTTTTCCATGTAAAACATAATATAAAAAGATACAAACAAAGACGATCAATGCTAATGCTGTGTACATTCCTCGAAAACCAAAAACCGGGATAATAAATCCCAAAAGAAATGGACCGATCCCCATGCCTGCATCCATGAAAATAAAATAAGTTGAGATAGCAAGACCAATTCGATGAGGGAGTGCTTCATTTACAGCAATCGCTTGACAGCATGACTGCAATGTACCAAATCCAAGTGCAATAAGCGCACCAGCTAGAAGAATCGTAAAATGATGATGTGCTCCACTAAAAATAATAAATCCAATCCCTAACAGCAGGATGGCTGGATAGATGACAACATTATCCCCTCTTTTATCTAATAACCTCCCAGTAAAAGGTCTTGATATTAAAATGAAAACTGCATAGACAATATAAAAGTAGCTCGCTGCCTCTGTTAATTCGATTTCAGTTGCATATGCGGAAAGGAATGACAAAATACTTGAGTAACAAAAAGCAATGATTCCAATTATCGCCGAAATAGGCAACGCTCTTTTTTCAAAAAAGTCTGTTACTTGAAAGCCTTTCATCTCATCAAGCTGAGCTTTTGCTAATTTCGCTTCAGGTATATGGGCAAATAATGAAATAACTATACTAATCACAGAAAAAAGCAGACAGACAACAAAGATCATTGTAAAGCTCGCATGCTGGCTTATAAAAAGTCCTAAGAAGGGGCCGACTGCTGTTGCGAGCACGATACTCATCGAATAATAACTCGTTCCTTCGCCGCGACGTTCATTTGGTATTATATCCATAACAGCGACTGACATAGCTGTTGCTGAAAGTCCGAATGCGGCACCATGTAGAAAACGAACGAATAAAAGCATGCTCATATTATCTACTATAAAATATAGGATTGAGGCAATCATAAATAACAGCAAACCACCGTAATACATTTTATTGCGTCCGATGAATTCAATATATTTACCTGCAAAAACCCTAAAAACTAACGCACCAATAATGAAAATACTTGAAGCAAGACCTGCCATGCTAGTAGATGCGTTGAATTGTTCGATCGCATAAACGGTAAGCGATGTCATTAATAAATAAAAAGTTAACGCAATAAAAAAACTAGCGGCAGAAAGAATGATGAAGTCTTTTGTCCATAATTTTGATTGATTCATTATGATATTCCTCAATTTCTCCATTTTGTAAGCCTATATTTTTATTTACTAAAAAGGTATCCAATTATTTCTATACTACATATAAACATTACGCGCTATTTGTTAGAATTGTCAATTAATTGTATTTAAAAAAGATCAGCCCTCAAAATTGAGGAACTGACCCTCAGACAACAATGTCCTTATTTTATCGTTTCTTCATACCATTTTTTCGCCGCTTCAAGTTCACTAACTGTTAGCTGATGCCCCCAATTTTCCCAATGCAAATGAACGTTTGCATTCGCACTCTCTAATAGTGATTGAAGTTCAGTAGATTCCTCAGGTGAGCACATCGGATCATTTGACCCAGCGCCTATAAAGATCGATTTTCCTTCTAAGTTCGGTAATTCGACGCCTCTTCTTGGAACCATTGGATGATGTAAAATAGCACCTTTTAACGCATTTTCATAGTGAAATAATAAACTTCCTGCAATATTTGCTCCATTTGAATAGCCAATCGCTACGATATTATCCCGATCAAACTGATACTTCTCTGCCGCTTCATCTAAAAAATCATGTAATTCTTTTGTTCGGAAGATGAGATCTTCTTCATCAAAAACACCTTCTGCTAATCTGCGAAAGAAACGAGGCATGCCATTTTCAAGGACATTTCCTCGAACACTTAGTACAGATGCATCCGCATCAATTCTGCCTGCAATCGGCAGCATGTCTAATTCATTTCCCCCTGTACCGTGCAGGACAAGCAAAACCGGTTTTGTAGGATCATTTCCTTTTTGAAAAATATGTTTCATTTTTTATTCTCCCTCCATCGGACGTACAGTTACTTGTTGAAGCTGGTCTTCAAGCTCTTCTCGCTTTGATTCCAACCAATTCGGTAACATTAACGTCTTTCCTAATTCTGATTCTTTCTCATCAACTGTAAATCCTGGGTCATCTGTTGCTACTTCAAAAAGAATTCCACCTGGTTCATGGAAATAGAGTGCTTTAAAATAGTTCCTATCCAAAATCTCAGTTGGATAATACTCATTTTTCAAAAGATCGTCTCTTAACACTTTCCGCACTTGATTGTTTTCTACTCTCCAAGCAATATGGTGAACAGTTCCAGCTCCCGCTAACCCGGGCATAGATGTAGAAAGTTTGATATCAATCATATTACCAAGTTACCCTTTTAATTGAAAACTTATGAACTCATTTTGTTGTTCTAAACATTCAAATCCAAGAACATGTTCCTATACTTCTACTGTTTTGAATGGCTGAGCAGGAATAAGGATAGCTCCGCAAATCCCCTAATAGCTACATCAGATGTAATACCGCTAAACTTCCATGTATTTTGTTCCCCTTCATCTCTTTCCACCATCTCTAAATGAAGTCCGTGCGGAACATCAAATTGCAAATAATGCTCACCAAATCTCTCCATTTTCGCATATTTGATCTTAAACGTCTCTAATCTGTTTTCCCAAAATAACAGTGCACACTTTGGCACCACATAGGAAGTTACACCAACTTGACTATCACCAATTCTGCCTTGATAAGCATCAGGCCAAGGGAAGAAAGCAATTATATATAACTTACAAACTCACTTACTGGCTTTCGGTAACCTCTTGGTTTTCTTCTTTGTACCTTTTCCTTTCCAAGAGTAATCATTAAGACAGGTTCATATTGTTCTTCAATATTCAAGGTTCTCTTGATTTCATGCGGATCGAACCAATCATTGGACATGTATCCCATCCCTTATCTTTAGCAGCAATCATAAATAATATTGCAGATAATGACGCATTTCGAATGGCTTCATCCCGCTGAAAGACTTCTCCTCTGCTTTTATATAATGAAACGGTGTCTTCAACCATAAAATCATATTCCTGTTTATTGATCATTCCTAACATTTTTAGACCTTCGTAAATTCGACCGGCATTGTGAAAAGCATGTTTATCACCTAATACTAAAATAACGGCAGAAGCACTCGATACCTTATATTGTCCGCTTGCAGCTATTCTTACTTTTTCCTTGATGCCGGATCCATTACCACAACATATTTTGTATGCTGTAAGTTAAAAGCTGATGGTCCCAATTTAACAAGCTCAAATAGTTCATTTAATTCCTTTATAGAAATGGGTTGATCAGGCAGAAAATTGTTTGCTGAGCGACGTTCTTTTATTAGTGTTTCGAATGTGGACATTGTTCTTTCCCCTAGAGTGAAGTATTTATAACGGTACAAATTATTAGTAATCTCATTTAAAATCTCGATATCGAGATATATAGCTAAAAAAATACAATATCATTAATCCTTTTGTTCATTTCTATTAACTCATTATCTCTATTTGATATATTTTTAATTCGAGATAAAGTATATGATATTACCTCTCATATGTCAACATCTTCAAATTCACGACTTAGTGACACTTCTATTCTTTAATGAGATCGGGAATTAAGAACGGTGTTACTGAATTAATTAGTCATTCTTTGAAGGTACAATTGCTGATTTGTACGTACCCTCCGTGGAAGAAATCTGCGAATTTCATCCTCATTAAACCCAACTTGTAATCTTTTTTCATCTACAATAATTGGTCTTTTGAGTAATCCTGGTGAATTCTTTATTAGTTTATATAGTTCTTGAAGTCGAATCGTTTCAAGATCTACATTTAATTCTTGGACAGATTTCGATTTAGTTGAAATAATCTCTTCTGTCCCGGATTCTGTCATGCGAAGAATATTTTTTATTTCCTCTATCGTAAGTGGTTCAGATAAAATGTTTTTTTCAATAAAGGTAATATTGTGTTCTTCTAGCCAATCTTTTGCTTTACGACAAGACGTACAACTTTTTGATGTATATAAGTGTACCATTTTAATGATTACACCCCTTATATAAAGAATCTTAGTTCTCTAACCGATATAAATCTATAGTAAAGGGGCTATTCAGTCAGCCCCATAGGATATATCCAATTATTTCGTTACATCAATTGGCTTATTTGAAAAATTTAACACGATCCTCAAGCGGTAGGAATTCTTTTTCAACAACAGGTGCTGTTGGATTACCAAATGGCATTTGTGCAATCAATTTCCAGTTTCTTGGGATGTTCCACTCTTCTTTCACTTCATCATCAATTAGAGGATTATAGTGTTGTAACGATGCTCCTAACCCCTCTGCTTCTAATGCTGTCCATACAACTAATTGGTGCATTCCTGATGCTTGGTTGGACCAGATTGGGAAATTGTCAGCATATTGAGCGAATTGTTCTTGAAGTGATTTTATTACTACTTCATCTTCAAAGAATAAAACAGTTCCATAACCAGCTTTAAAGGAATCCATTTTTTGTTGAGTGCCTTCAAAATTACCATCTCCAACAACTTTTCTTAAGGTTTCAGTCGTAAGATCCCATAATTTATCATGAGAAGCACCTGATAATATAACAAGACGTGCAGTTTGAGAGTTAAAAGCAGATGGAGTATATTTCACAGCAAATTCTACAATTTCTTTGATCCTTTCATCAGAAACTTTTATATCTTTATTTATTCCATAATAAGAACGTCTTTCTTTAAGTGCAGCGTAAAAATCTTTAGTCATTACTTACTCCTCCTACTATTTTTCATTTTTATTTTGAATGCATAAAGCTTGTTTTTGCATCTGCCCAACCAGTTAATTTCATCTGAACTGTACCTCTACCTCGATTTCATTATTCCTAAACACATTTGTGTAAAGAATTTAAGCAGTCTTATTAGAATATCTATCTTTATTAAGGAATATTTGATAAGTAGATAATAACTTACTGCCATTAATCGCTAGATATATTGCTATAGCCAAGAAGGCTAAATCTAATTCGTAACCTGCCATTTGACCATTACCTAGTAAACCAATAGCTAATTTCACTTTAAAAATAGCACCAATCATGATAATTGCAATGAAAGTTGATACAAGTCTAGTTCCAATACCAATTATTAACGCAATACCGCCAACTAGCTCAACAAATGGAACAACATACCCCAAAAATCCTGGAATACCGATTGAATTAAACCAACCAACAGTATTTCCGATTCCGTCTTGAAACTTTACTAAACCGTGTATGAAAAACAAAAGTCCTAATGTCAAACGTAATATAAGTGCTCCAACTTCATTTTTATTTATCATGTTCTTTTATACCCTCCTGGTATTTTTTATTAAAGGATAAACCCCCTCTTGTAAAGTGAATTCAATCAAAATACATTTTCCTGCTATTTCGAACCACATCCTTTTATCTCTAATTTAAATATCTCGAACTAAGAATATGTTAATATTATCGGTTACTTTATGTCAACGGGTAATCATTAATGTTTCCATTACCGGAAATTTCTTTTCTGAGGATAAAGTCCTGATTAAAATCAATTTCATTTACAAATTATGTATTACTCCATTTAGAGTAACTTTTTAGCAGGTTATTTTTTATCACTTATTTAACTCCGTGATCCTGCTTGTATCTTGCTTTCTTCCCTTTATTTTCAAGGGTTTCTATGATATAATGTATTAAATACAAAAAATCACCAGGTAAACTCTTAAAATACAGTTAACATTTAAAATAGAAGGGGGGAAAAAGTTCATGAGTGAGACAATTCACCAAGATAAAGTTTGTGAAAAAATAGAACAATCTTACCATATACTAGGAAAAAAATGGATGGGTCTAATTATTCACGCATTAATGGAAGGTCCTAAAAGGTTTAGCGAAATTCAAACATTTATTCCAGATTTAAGCAAGAGAATGTTAAATGAACGGATGAAAGAACTTGAGGAATGTGGAATTGTTCTTAGAAACGTTATTACAGACCGTCCTGTTAGAACTGAGTACTCCTTAACCAAAAAGGGACATGAATTAGGAAGAGCATTAGAAGCAGTAGAAGTATGGGCTGAAAAATGGTTATAAAGTCTGACTTATATCAGTGAGGAGTAATTTTATCCCTACTGATGTAAGCGAGACTCAATTATATTTCCTTCTAAAAAAATCTAGCGTAGGTTCCAAATGATATACCGAAAAATATATTTGGCGAATACCTGAGACCAAACATCTTGCTTTTCCTCCACAACGATAAAGAATATTTACACCGATATCTGCTAGTGCCAATTTAATATTAATACCTACTTCAAATGTTCCATAACCTAAAAAAGTTACGTAGGGCATCTTAAACCCCTCTTAACTTATAGCCATTACTTCTGACTAACCTCTAAAACTTATTGTATAATTTTCTACTAGGAAATTTTATCTGAAATCCAATTTACATCAATAAATAAGAGTAAGATCGGTGATACTAGTAATAGAGCTACTTACAGTTTAATATCTATAGTCAAGATATGGTCACCTCATTCATTATAATACTGATTAAATCCAATATTCCCAATATCCATAAAAACAGCCTTTGCTCAAGTTGAGCAAAGGCTGTTTTTTGACAAGTTTCAACTATTGTTAATGGGTATTTCAAACCTATTTTACAATTGATATTTAATCATTACTCTACTTTCTATGAAAAATAAATTCTAACTCTTCTTTCTCTAAAACAACTTTCATATTAAATTCCTCCAAAAACCAGGAATCTTCATCATTAAAGTAAAAAGTAATTCCTTCGACCACATCTTTAATAGCAATATTTCCTTCTTTTCCTATTGATACACCTAAAGAATAATTCGGATGGACAGTAGGAATACCACCGTAGAGCTGAATGTAGTATCGAACATAATCGCCTTGCTCTAAATCCATTTCGTTTTTATACCATTCTGCTGCTTCTTTACTCACCTCAAAATTCATCTCTTTACCTCTTTCCTTTCTAATAAACTCACTATAAAACAATTGATGTTACAGTTATTTATCTATTAAAAATCGTATTCTGCTTCTTTAGCTTCACGAATACTCGTAAATGTTTCAGTTAGTACTACTGTATCTTCGACCAAACGCTCAATTCGGAATAACACATCATCATTTGTCATTTCTTTCCGATGAAAATCCTTTTCTTCGATAAATACATAGGTCTGAACGATTTGTGCTTTCATATAAGCCAAAATAGGTTTTAATTGTTGTTCTACCATTAAGTAATGCTTTGGTGTACCAGCTGTCACAAGCATACTTACAACTTTATCGCGAAATGCGTTTACTGGAAGTAAATCAAATATATTCTTTAATATAGCGGGAATAGATGCTTGGAAAACAGGTGTACCAATAATGATGGCATCAGCTGCCATGATTGTTTCTGTTACATACTTTGTGTCGCCCTCATATTCCCAATAATTACGTCCATCACTAAAGACTATTTCGTATTCTGCGAGGTCAAGCAATGTAATATCTGCATCTGGATATTTTTTACGAGCCATTTTGAGTGTATAATCAATCGCTGTTCTTGTTTTAGACCCTACGTTAGAGCCAGAAATTCCTACGATTTTCATGTTATCTTCTCCTTATTTTTTGACTGTATGTTTCTTAATTGCTGGCAAAATCTCTGTTGCGATCAGCTCAATATTTTTCGCAATTTTATCGAATGGTACGCCACCAAAATCAATTTCTGCCAAGAATCTCTGTTGACCATATAGTTCATATTGATAGAGCATTTTTTCAATAATTTGCTGTGGGCTACCAACCATTAACGCATCACGATAGTCAGTTGCTTGTGCGAACTGTTGCTTTGGATAGCCACCACCTTTTAATGCCTGCATACCTGAATTCACATGTGGATAGTATTCACGAAGTGCATCCTGTGAATTTTCTGCCGTGTAAAATAAACTTGTTGTTGCAATTGGAAGTCCTTCTGGGTCAAAACCATTTCGCTCAGCTGCCTCACGATAAGCATCTACAGCTACTTTAAAATTAATCGCTGGGCCACCAAGTGTCGTCAGCATCATTGGTACACCTGCATAACCTGCTTTAATGGCACTTGCTGGCGGGCCACCTACAGCACGCCAAATCGGCAGATGGCCATTTTTAGGTTGTGGAAGAATAGACGCATTTTCCAGTGGTGCACGGAATTGACCTTCCCATGTCACCTTTTCTTCGGCATTTATCTTCATAAGAAGTTCCATTTTTTCTTCAAATAATTCTTCATAATCACGAACATCATAACCAAGCAAGCTATACGCCCCAACACGTGATCCACGTCCAGCAACAATTTCAGCTCGACCTTTTGAGATTAAATCGAGTGTCGCAAAATCTTCGTATACACGAACGGGGTCTGACGTACTTAACACCGTTGCTGAGCTAGCAATTTTAATATTTTTTGTTGCTTGTGCAATAGCACCTAAAATGACCGTATGGGCTTGTGTTGTAAAATATGTTTGATGGCTTTCACCGACAGCAAATACATCAAGTCCCGCCTCATCTGCTAGCTTACTTGCCTCAATTAATTCATGAATACGTTGTTCGGCGCTAATACGACTTCCTGTTAATGGGTTTGGTAAATGTTCACCAATCGAATATAATCCAAATTCAATTCCTTTATTTGTATCAATACGATATTGTTCCATTTTCATTCTCTCCTTTTTAATCAAGTGGCTTTAAACTTGCTTCAATTTCTGAACGTTTTTCTTCTAAGAATGGTGGTAAATCTAAATTTTCTCCTAATGCTTCGATCGTTGAATCTGTTGTAAATCCAGGTCCATCTGTCGCAATTTCGAATAAAATACCATTCGAATCTCGGAAATATAAGCTTTGGAAGTAAAAACGGTCAACAACACCTGTTGACTGGAAGCCATGATCTTTCACCACTTTGTCCCAAAAAATGAGCTCTTCCTCATTTTTCACACGAATTGCCAAATGATGAATACTTCCTCGACCTGGCTTTTCACTCGGCCCCTCTTGCTGCTTCACAACAATTTCGCCAAATGCCTGCCCTGCAACAGACTGATAAATTGCCTCTTTTTCTGAACGAGCTACTTCTACATAGCCGAACATATCCTTTAACGTTTTAGCCGTTCTTTCCAAATAACGCACTGTTATTTCCACAGTCCCCATACCTAAAATTTGATGCTTTTGCTCCACGATAGAATCTTCCCAAGTCGACCAGTATTCTGGTATTTCTTCGTCGTTATTATTAAGTAAAATAAGGCGTAACCCTTCTGTATCTTCAAATGGAAGTGCTTTTCGGCCTGCGTATGTTGTAATTTCTCCGTGCTTAACATCTAATAGCTCAAAACGCTTTTTCCAATATTCAAGACTTTCAAATGATGGTACAAGTAAACCAATTTGCGTAATTGCATTTGTTCCACGAGTCGTTCTTCCAGCAATCGGCATTTCAAAAAAGGATAGCTCTGTACCTGCACTTCCTGTTAAATCTCCGTAAAATAAGTGATACATAGAAGGATTATCTTGGTTGACAGTCTTTTTTACCCTGCGTAAGCCTAATACCTTTTGATAAAATTGATTATTCATCTGAGCGTTTTTTGTAATCATCGAAATATGGTGGTGTCCAGGAATTTTATACATTGTGGTTCCTCCTTATTTTTAACTTGATTAGTCAAGTGATAGTGTAAAAAAATTATTCAGGCGGTAATTCTTTCTTTTGGCTATGTTTATGAACACGTGTCATCAATGAGTATAATGTTTTCGTTTCTTCCTCGTTTAATACATCTTCAAAGAATGACGATTGAAACGCTAGCTGAGCTGGCATCGCCTCTTCTAAAATCGCTTCTCCCTTCTCAGTAAGGCTAATTGTTTTCGTTTTCCAATCTTGCTTACGCACAATATAGCCTTCTTTCTCAAGTCGAGCAAGCATACGGGAAATCCCGCCTTGCGTGACCGTTACTTTTTCAGCTAACTCAATTTGAGTGAGTGGCTGATACACTTGAATTTGCATGAGCACATCAAATTGTGCAGTTGTTAAATCAAATCTCTTTAAAAAATCATTCGACAGCTGATTACTTTGGTTCGTAAAACGCATCAAACGTAACCAGATTAACGATCCCCTCGTATTATTCCGCATGTCGTTTCCCTCCCCTATCACTAATCTTAGTATCACTTTACCACTCAATTGATAAGAAATCAAGTTAAAAGTCTCGAATTCGAGATTTATTCATTTTGGCCCATACAAAAGATACCATATTAAGAATGGAGGCCGATTGCAAAACAAAAATATTATTTTTCCTTTTCCACCTAAATGTATTAGCTGTTACTTTAGAATAATGTTTGAACAAATTGACACTAATATCCTTGATAAACGAATAAAAAAACGTGTTTAAAAAAAAGATTGATCAAGAAACGCTCTTAATATATTCAATTGGATCATTCCTTTATAAAAAAGTTGGATCATTTCTTAGATCCTTCTTCAATTTTTGCACTTGCGGGGTCTCCTGGGCACGCTCTCCCGCAGGCGTCTCGCATATCCATTTCAATCAACATTTTGTTCGAATTTGTTACTTGCTAAAAACAACAATCTTTGCGAAAAGAGCCATATTTTAAAATTAAAAAGCCCCTAAATTAATTAAAAGTTTAGAGGCTAATTCAATTTCTTATAATTTTTATATTATTGTGCCGTATAACCACCATCAATTACAACAGCTTGTCCTGTCACACTCATTCATCACGTTTCTGAATGACACTTTTGTTTAAAATTTATTAAACTGTTACTGCTGCTACATTTTTTGCCACAGCTGCAACTTTTTCTAAACCTTCAGCAATAATGGTTTGTGCTTGATCTGGCATTGCATTATGACCTTCAATAATCACTTCATCAATGATTTCCATACCGAATACGCCGCCAACAACATTTTTAATATAAGTAGCAGCCATTTCCATAGGTGCCGCTTCTGGTGTTGAGTAGACGCCACCACGTGCACTTAGAATAATCGCTTTTTTGTCAGTCATTAATTGTACTGCTTGGCCATTTTCATCATATTTGAATGTAAAACCAGCTTGGTACACATAGTCGATGAATGTTTGTAATTTAGCTGGGATTGTTAAGTTCCATAATGGGAACGCAAATACAACTACGTCTGCTGCTGTTAATGCATCCATTGCTTTTTGTTTTGCAGTTAAAAGTCGTTGTTCAACATCTGTCATTTCTTCGCCTGATTCTACTTTACCGAAAGCGTTGAATAACTCTTGTCCAAAGTAAGGCATATCTTCTGCAAATACATCATAGGTTGTTACGTTTACACCTTCTATGTTCTCCATGAAAGTTTCATACATTTTACTTGATACAGCATCTGAAGCTGGGCGGTTATTTGCTTTTACTACTAATACGTTCATTATATTGTCATTCTCCATTGTTTATCTCGAATTAAGTTATCTTGAATTAATAATATATTAATCTAGTATAAAAGTCAACAAAACAAAACGTAATCACATTATTAGCTTTTCTATATCCATTGACTAAGCAACGTTTGGATCAACTTACAATTGATTTAGCTGAAATAAGAAAAGACAAAAATTGAACTGATCTGAGATTGTTTCAGACTCTGGATTATTAAATTTAATGCTTAAAGTTTAGTTCGAGATAAAATTCTAAAAAATAACTTGTTTGAGAATTGTAAACAAGTTAAATTTCAGGTTTGTAAAAGTTATAGAAACCCTTATTGGAGCTTAGATAAACTAAGCTCACAAATAAGGGTATATTTTTCAATAATATTATTTAGATAATCGTTTAAGTAAAGTCTCTTTTTCCTTTTCAAATCCTGGCTTGCCTAGTAATGCAAACATATTCGTTTTATATGCTTCAACACCTGGTTGATCAAACGGATTTACGCCTAATAAATGTCCACTGATTGCAGTAGCTTTTTCAAAGAAGTACACCATTTCACCGAATGTAAATTCCGTTAATTCATCCAATTCGATGACTAAATTTGGTACTCCTCCGTCAACATGAGCTAGTACTGTTCCTTGGAAAGCCTTTTTGTTTACTTCATCCATTGTTTTTCCTGCCAAAAAGTTCAACCCATCAATATTATCTGGATCTTCTTGAATGGTCAGTTCAATCTGTGGCTTTTTAACTTGGAGGACAGTTTCAATTAGATCACGGCGACCTTCTTGCACATATTGTCCCATTGAATGTAAATCTGTTGAAAAATCAACTGATGCAGGAAATAGTCCTTTTTGGTCTTTCCCTTCACTTTCTCCATTTAATTGTTTCCACCACTCAGAAACATAATGTAAGGAAGGTTCATAGTTTACTAACAGCTCGATTGTTTTCCCTTTACGGTATAAGGCATTACGTACTGCAGCATATTGGTAACTTTCATTTGTTGAAAGCTCTGGATTATTGTATTTTTCCGCAGCAGCCGCCGCACCTTCCATCATGCGGTCAATATTAAGTCCAGCTGTCGCAATCGGCAGAAGACCTACTGCTGTCAAAACAGAATATCTTCCCCCTACATCCTCTGGAATTACAAAAGATTCATAGCCTTCAGCATCTGCTAGTTGTTTTAGTGCGCCTTTTTCTTTATCTGTTGTAACAAAAATGCGGTTTTTCACTTCTTCTTTGCCGTATTTTTTCTCCATATAGTCACGGAAAATACGAAATGCAACAGCTGGTTCAGTTGTTGTACCTGATTTTGAAATCACGTTGATCGAGATATCTTTTCCTTCTAACATTTCAAGTAAATGTGTAATATAAGTAGAGCTAATATTTTGACCTGCAAAATATACTTGAGTACTGCCATTCATTTGGTTGTGAAACGTATGTGTAAGTGCTTCGATTGCAGCTCTTGCTCCTAAATATGAACCACCTATTCCAATTACAATAAGAGCATCAGAATGACTGCGAATTCTTTCAGCCGCTTTTTTAATTCTTGAAAATTCTTCTTTGTCATAATTGCTAGGCAAATCCACCCAACCTAGAAAATCGGAACCAGGGCCTTTTTTTTCATGAAGCATATGATGTGCAGCTTTGACAGATTCGTTTAGATAATCCACTTCATGTTGCCCGATAAATGGTAATGCATTTGAGTAATCAAATGTAATAGACATATAATCCTCTCCTAAATGTTTTTAAAGTTTAGTAAGTTTTCATTTTCAAGGGAGCGTTAGTCATCGTACAGCTTGTCCAAAAATAATTAACGCTCCTATTAAAGTTGAATTCTATTTGAATAAACTACTTAGTTTTTAGGTGCATTTTCCCAATCAGCAGCGAATTTTTCGATACCTTGATCTGTTAATGGGTGTTTCGTTAGTTGCTCAATGACACTGTAAGGAATCGTTGCAATGTGGGCACCTGCCATTGCTACACGTGTAACGTGATCTGGGTGACGAACAGAAGCAGCAATGATTTGTGATTCTAATTGATGAATACGGAATAATTCAGCTATTTTAGCTACTAATTGTACGCCATCTTCAGAAATATCATCTAAACGTCCTAAGAATGGAGAGACATATGTTGCACCTGCTCGAGCAGCTAATAACGCTTGGTTTACTGTAAAGATAAGAGTCACATTTGTTTTTACACCTTTTTTAGTAAGGTATCGAGTTGCCTCTAAACCTGCAACTGTCATCGGAACTTTGATTGTGATGTTTTTATCTCCACCATTAATTTTAATCAGCTCTTCTGCTTGTGCGATCATTTCTTCAGCGGTTACTGCGTCAGGTGTTACTTCTGCTGAAACTGATTCAACTTCTGGTACTGCTTGTAAAATTTCTTCAATACGATCTTCGAATTTCACACCTTCTTTAGCAACTAAAGATGGATTTGTTGTTACACCAGATAAAACGCCCATTTTATACGCTTTTTTAATATCCTCTAGATTTGCAGTATCGATAAAAAATTTCATTTTCATTTCCCTCCAATTTTATATTAATTTTTAAGTATTAGTTTTTATTCATTCTTTTCCACAGCATGTCCGCCAAACTCGTTGCGAAGTGCTGCGACAACTTTACCATTAAATGTATCAGTATCTAGTGATCTGTAACGCATTAATAATGACATTGCGATGACTGGTGTTGCAGTTTGTAAGTCTAACGCTGTTTCAAGCGTCCATTTTGCTTCACCTGATGAATGCATAATCCCTTTTATATCATCAAGTTTCGCATCTTTAGCGAAGGCATTTTCAGTAAGCTCCATTAGCCATGAACGAATAACTGAGCCGTTATTCCATACTCTTGCTACTTGTTCATAGTCATAATCAAATTCACTTTTTTCTAAAACCTCAAATCCTTCACCAATTGCAGCCATCATGCCATATTCAATACCATTGTGTACCATTTTCAAGAAGTGGCCGCTTCCTGGTTTTCCTGCATAGATATAACCTTTATCTACAGCTGTATCACGGAAAATAGGTTCAACAACCGCCCAAGCTTCAGGATCACCTCCTATCATGTAGTTTGCTCCATTACGAGCACCTTCCATTCCGCCAGATGTTCCAGCATCCATATAGCTAACACCAAATTCTTTCATTTGATTGTAGCGACGTATGGATTCTTTGTAGTGTGAATTACCAGCCTCGATAACGATATCTCCTTTATCCAACAATGGAGTGATTTCAGTTAGAACTGAATCAACAACAGGATGTGGTACCATAATCCACAAAATTCTTGGTTGCTCTAATGACTGAATAAGATCTTTAATATTCGTCGTACCTTCCGCACCATATTTTTTTATTTCTTCTACAGCATTAATATTTAAATCATATGCCACAACTTGATGTTTATGGTCAATTAAGTTTTTCCCCAGATTTAATCCCATTTTTCCTAATCCAATTAAGCCGACTTGCATCCTAATTCCTCCTCAAAGTAAGGTTATTTTTTCAATAAAGTTTTTGTTGTTTGAACAATGTTTTCTGTTGTAAATCCGAATAACTCCATGACAGCAGCTCCTGTTCCAGAAGCACCGAATGTCTCAATTGAAACTATTTTTCCATCCATTCCTACGTAGCGTTCCCAACCAAGCGAGATTCCCATTTCAATTGCCACTCGGTTTGTAATAGATGAAGGTAATACTTGCTCTTTATATTCATCAGATTGGCGACTGAAAAGTTCCCAACTTGGCATTGCAACAACTCGAACTGAGACATGATCTTTTTCAAGTTCTGCTTTCGCACTGACTGCTAAGGAAACCTCTGATCCAGTAGCAAGGAGTATGACATCCGGATTTTCATTCGTTTGAGTTAACACATAGGCACCTTTAGAAAGGTTTTCAATATTTGCTTGTGTTTCATCAAAAACAGGTAAGTTTTGACGACTTAGAACTAATGCAACCGGACCTTCTGTTTGGTTTAAAGCGTAGCCCCATGCACTTGCCGTTTCATTTGCATCAGATGGGCGAATAACCGTTAGTCCTGGAATTGCCCGAAGTGCAGCCAAATGTTCAATTGGTTCATGTGTTGGACCATCTTCCCCTACTGCAATTGAATCATGTGTAAATACATACGTAATAGGTAGTTTTTGTAATGCTGCTAAACGAATAGAAGGGCGTAAGTAATCATTGAATACAAAGAATGTACTTACAAATGGTTTCACTCCCCCATGAAGGGCCATCCCGTTACCTGCAGCTCCCATTGCGTGTTCACGAACACCAAAGTAAATATTACGACCTGCAAAAGAATCGAAAGCAAATTTTTCTTGGTCTTTGATATCTGTCATTGTTGAGTGAGAAAGGTCGGCACTTCCTCCAAAAATAGCAGGAACTTGCTTTACAAAGTGGTTGATTGCTTCTCCACTAGCTACACGAGTAGATACCGATTTTTCTTTATCGAACGTCAAGATATCTTTTACTTCTATTAATACTTCTCCATTAATCGCTTTTTCTAGTTCGATCGCTAGTTCTGGGTATGCTTTTTTATAAGAATGAAATAACTCTTTCCATTGATTTTCTTTACCAATGCCTTTTTGTTTTAATTCTTGGAAATGAGCTTTCACTTCTTCAGGTACGTAGAATTCCTCTTCAAATTCCCATTTGTAACTTTGTTTTGTCGCTTTTGCTTCTTCAAGACCTAGCGGATTCCCATGAGCCTTATTTGTTCCAGCAACTTTTGGGCTCCCATAACCAATAATCGTTCTTATCTCAATAATTGTTGGTTGCTCTGTGTTTTCTTTTGCCAATTCAATTGCTTTTGTGATCTCTGCCACATTATTCCCATCATCAACTCGTAAATAATGCCAATTAGCAGATTCTGCTCTTTTTTGAATATTTTCTGAGAAAGAGAGATTCAAAGTTCCATCTAATGAGATGTCATTTGAATCATACAATGCAATCAATTTCCCAAGCTTCATATGGCCAGCCATTGACATTGCTTCATAGGAGATACCTTCCATTAAATCCCCATCTCCTACTAAAGCATAGGTATAATGATCGATAACAGGGAAACCTTCTTTATTAAATTTTGCAGCTAAATGAGCTTCTGCCATTGCCATACCAACTGCATTTGCAATCCCTTGACCTAATGGACCTGTTGTAGCCTCAACACCATCAGTGTGACCAAATTCAGGATGACCAGGTGTTTTGCTATTTAATTTACGGAAGCCTTTCAAATCCTCAATGGAAACATCATATCCTGTTAGATGTAATAAGCTATATAACAAGCTAGAGCCATGACCTGCAGAAAGAACAAAGCGGTCACGGTCAAACCATTTTGCATTTTGCGGATTATGGTTTAATTGATTAGCCCATAACGCGTAAGCCATAGGTGCGGCACCCATCGGTAAACCAGGATGACCTGAATTTGCACGGTTAATGGCATCAATAGATAATGTTCGAATCGTATTTACAGCTAAAGTTTCAACTGTTTCACTCATGAGATTGTATTCCTCCTTAAGATCTTTTAATGTGTGATAAATTCTAACTCAGACTTATTTTCTTCATTTTCTTCCAGATCTACCTCATCAAGCCACCATTTAAATCCATCTGCTTTAAGTAAGCTTTCTGCTGCATCAGGACCATTTGAGCCTGCTTCGTAGAGATGAAGCGGCAGAAGATTTTCTTTAAAAGCATCAAGAATAGGTTGTACCCATTCCCATGACATTTCAACTTCCTTCCAATGAGCAAAAAAAGTAGAGTCACCGCGAAACGCGTCAAAAATCAATCTTTCATATGCTTCTGGAACACCTTTTTGCTCGGCTGAAAAGTTAATTTTTACCGGCTCGATTTTTCCATCATGCAATGGGTTTTTATGATTTAATTGTAAAGTTATATTTTCATTCGGATTAATTTCGATGATTAACAGATTAGGAATTATCTTTTCATTTTTGTTCTCATATAACTCTTTTAATGAATCTTTAAATTCAATGACGATTCGTGTCGATTTTATTTTCATTCTTTTTCCTGTTCGGATGTAGAAAGGAACCCCTTGCCAATTTTCATTGTCAATCATGACCTTTGCAGCAACAAATGTATCGTTTTTAGAAGTAGGATTAACTCCAGGTTCTTCTGTATATCCAGCTAATTGCATACCGTAAGCTTCACCTGAACGATATTGACCCCGAACAACATGCAGGCTTACATCTTCTTTCTTTAATCCACGAAGAGATTCGATTATTTTTCTCTTTTCATTTCGAATCTCATTTGCATTCATTTTTTTGGGTTGATTCATAGCCGTCATCATTAACATTTGTAACATATGATTTTGGAACATATCACGAATGGCCCCAGCTTGGTCATAATAACCTGCTCGTTCTTCTACTCCCACGACTTCACTAGCTGTTATTTGGATGTTAGCAATATGTTGATTGTTCCATAAAGGTTGTAAGATAGGATTCGCAAATTTTAAAGCTTCTAAATTTTGTACCATTGGTTTCCCTAAATAATGGTCAATACGATAAATTTCATCCTCTTCAAATGCTTCACTTAGTCTTGTATTTAACTCCCTGGCAGATTCTAAATCACGTCCAAATGGCTTTTCAATGATTAGCCGTTTCCAGCCTTTTGTAGAACCTAATCCACTTTCTTTAATGTTTAATGAAATCAGATCAAAAAACTCTGGTGCGACTGAAAGATAAAACATCCGATTTTCTGGTATATTTCGTTCATTTTCACGTTGTTTGACAAGACTTAATAGTTTTCTATAGTCTTCTGGATTTACTGCATTAAATTCACTATAACGAAAAGCATCGAGAAACTTATATAAGTTCGTTCGATCAAAATCAATTCGTCTAGAAAAAGTTCTTAACGATTGTTCAACTTGATTTTGAAACTCGCGATCAGACATTTCCCTTCTACCTAGTCCAATTATTGATATCGAATCCGGCATTTTTTGATCTAGAAATAAATTATATAAAGCAGGGAAAATCTTTCTCTTTGCTAAATCCCCAGTTGCTCCGAATAAGATGAATGTCATTGATTCCATTTTCTTTCCTCCTCTTTACTTTCAAGAATGTTTAAAGTTAGTAATAACCAATAGTTAAACAAAAAAGTATTTAAGTTACTTTTTAATATATCGGTTACTTTATATAACCATAATAATACTAGCATTTTCCATAGTCAAGTAAAATGTGAACATTTTATGAACGTTTTTTATCTTTAAAAAACCTCAAATAATCTTAGATTTTCAAAAATACCTTCAAAAGTTAATTCGAAACATTAATAAATCCATAAATAAAAACAGGTTACTATTAATTATCAAAAGGAAAAGAATTATCTCTCTATGAACAAGACATTCTTATTCCGATCCAATGTAATGACCGTATCGGACATCCCGACAAATAATCCATTTTCAACAACACCTGGGATAATATTTAGATGTTCCTCTAATTTTTTTGGATTTGAAATATCTAAGAAGATACAATCAAAAATATAGTTCCCGTTATCAGTCATAAAAGGAATACCTTCAGATTGACGAAGTAACGGTTCACCGCCAAGTTCACAAATATGCTTCTCCGTTAATTCTGTACCAAAAGGAACAACTTCAACTGGAAGCTTAAATGCACCTAATTTTTCTACCATTTTTGGTGGGGTAGCTACGACGATAAATGCTTTAGCTGCTTTTGCGATTATTTTTTCTCTCAAAAGAGCCCCACCTCCACCCTTAATAAGGTTTAAATTAGAATCTACCTCGTCAGCACCATCAATTGCGACATCAATTTGTTCAATCTCCTTAAAATCCCCGATTGGAATCCCTACTTTTTTTGCTAATTCTTCCGTTTGAATCGAAGTAGGGATTCCTATAATTGAAAGTCCTTCTTTCACTAGTTCTCCGAGTTTGATGATCGTATAATACACCGTTGAACCTGTACCTAGTCCAACTACCATGCCATCTTTTACAAAATCTACTGCTTTTTCACCGACTAATTTTTTATCAATCATGGTTTTCTCCCCTTTTTAAAAAGATCAAAAGATTAGAAAAACTTGGCTTATCGGCAAGCCTTAAGTTTCTTATCCTATCAACCTTAGGATATAAATTCTGGTGATAGGATAATTAAGAATAAATTTCCAAAATAGTATAGTTAATCTTTTACTTTCCCATTTCTTGAAAATTCATCAAAGCTGCCCATTTCTCCTAACACTCGTACTCTTTTGCGAGTATTAAACAAACTTAACATAGTTGTTTAGTAGACTTTTAAAAATGACTATTCCTCTGTAAAATGTGTTTAAATATTATTAATCAGCGATTTTGCACGCTATGCTGTCCTTCTATAAAGCGAACTGTCCCTGTCTTGGCACGCATGACGACTGAGTGAGTAGTCCCTATCTTCCCGTTATATTGTACTCCTCTTAAAAGCTCCCCATTTGTTACACCTGTTGCTACAAAATAGGCATCATCACCTTTCACAATGTCTTCCATTAATAAAACTCTATTAAAATCACTAATGCCCATTTTCTTCAGACGAATCTTTTCTTCATCTGTTTGTGGAAGCAGTTTTCCTTGAAATTCCCCTCCCAATGATTTCAGTGCCGCAGCAGCCAATACACCTTCTGGAGCTCCACCAGAGCCAAGCATCATATCAACACCTGTATTTTTAAATGCCGTATTGATAGCAGCTGCTACATCACCATCTTGCATGAGTTTAATTCTTGCACCAGAGTCACGAATCTCCTGAATCATTTGTTCATGTCTTTCTCGATCTAAAATGGCCACAACAAGATCTTCAATATTTTTATTTTTTGCTTTTGCAACAGCTGTTAAATTCTCAATAACAGGAGCGTTGATATTAATTTTACCGGCAGATTCTGGACCTACAGCAATCTTTTCCATATACATATCTGGGGCATGTAATAGATTACCTCGCTCTGCAACTGCTATGATTGCAAGAGCATTCCATGTCCCTGCAGCAACAATATTTGTTCCTTCTAATGGATCTACTGCAATATCAACTAAAGGGCCATCACCAGTTCCTAATTGTTCTCCAATATATAACATCGGAGCTTCATCCATTTCACCTTCCCCAATAACAACAGTGCCGTTCATCTGAATGGAATTAAACATTTCCCTCATGGCTTGTGTTGCTGCTTCGTCTGCTTCATCTTTCTTTCCTCTACCCATCCATCTTCCAGCAGCTAAAGCTGCGGCTTCAGTCACTCTAACAAGTTCCATTGATAAATTTCTATCCATTCTAACTACTCCCTTTCTTATAAAGCGAGACTTTCATCAGTGGGGGTTTTCTTCAGCCCCCACTGATGGATAGCGAGACTTATCCGATCTTTACGGGCAGTTATCCCCCAGCTATCTTCTTTGATTCTCTAGAATCTTAAGATTGGGTTTTACTGCCCGTTAAGAATGGGATATAAATTGATTATTATTCACCCCATTGTTTAAATACTTGTTGTTTAGCTAATCGTTCAATTTTTTCAGTTGACATTTCTTTATAGCCAATTACATTTGTTTGATAATGCTTTCCATTCAATTCAACTGTAACGATTATTTCGATCATTACTGATTTCTCCTTTCTGTAAAAATCTATTAATCTATTATCTGAAATACTACTCTCTAGTTTCTAATGAACTTTTATTAACAAGGTTACTTTATGTAACCATAATAATCCCTGGATATTTTTTAGTCAAGCAATATGTGACTAATTTGTGAAATTTAAAACGAGGTGATATCAGAGTATACCCAAAACAATTTAGGCATAAAAAAAATCGAAAGGCTTAAAGCCAATCGATACTTTTTATACTTAACCCAATCTATAACAGGACATTTAAATTAGTATTCATTTCATGAGTTTTAAATTAGATTCTAAGTTTCTTTTAGACTGGGTCTCGTTCGAACATGCCTCGAGGAAACCATGGAAATAAATCATAGACCATGAAGGTTGATTAAAATATCAATTCTAAATAATTTATATAATATACTTTTCTACCAACTTCTTTAAACTACTTTTATCATAATTATTATACTGATTTGCTATATTTCGAATTGGGTCTCCCGCGTAAAAACGCTCATATAATTCATGTCTAGACCCTAATGGACTTCCGATTAAGTCCCAGGCAAGTTTAAATAGTTTTGTTCTGTTTTCAGCATCAATAGTTGCACCTTTAAAATATTCCTTCAAAAGTGGTGACAGTGGACCTTCGAAATCAAAAACACTTGAAGGTAATTGAATAAACCCTCCTGCACCTATGAGCTGCAATATTTCTATTGCACGCGGATAATATTTAGCACCTAGGTTTCTTGCTGTTTCTATATAACTAAAATCTGGAAGAAAAGTTCCGTATTCATCTACCTTTCCTTGACACTCGGAAGCAATTAATAAACCTCTAATTGTTTTTACCTGCATAATCAGTTCACCGATTTTTTCCTGTACGTGAAGATAAGAATTGGCTCCTATAGCATCTGCAATCTCACAAGCGAGAGCCGCCACAAATTCCAATTTTGTCCCTAGTCGAATAATAGCCTGGTGATACGCTAAACTATTCGATGCGGGGTCAGATTTAATTTTCCATATTGCTTCCGGATTATCATAAAGCAATACTCGTTCCCATGGAACAAAAACATTATCAAAAATTAACAACGCATCCATTTCATCATACTGGGAACTAATTGGGTTGTCTGCTTTTCTTGAAGAATCTGTAGCAAAGGATTCACGGCAAACCATATGCAATCCGGGAGAATTTGCTGCGACCACAAGCATATGGGCCAAATGTTTCTGTTCTTCTTTTAACATTCCTAGCGGATAAATAATTAAGTCGTTGCTATACGGTGCTGCGGTTCCTATCATCTTAGCTCCATTTACAAATACGCCATCCTCAGTCTTTTTTGTAATTTGTAACAAGCCTAAATCTTTTAGTACAGGAATAGTTTGGATAGAGCGGTTAATTTGGGGATCCCTTTGCACAACACTTAAAAAAAGGTGGTTGTCTCTGGCTTCTTCATAGTAGGATCTTATTTTTTCTGAAAAGTGTTGATCAAATCCCTTATACTTTTCTCTAGAAGCATACCATCCAGTTAATCTGGATCTTGCGTAATCGGATAAACGACTCATAACACCGTCCGTTGATTGACTCCATACTTCAAAAGCCTTTCTTCTTTGCAATATATCCTCGTAAGAGCGAGGGATTAAAAATGCAGTATGAACATACTCATTTGTTTCGTTATTAATATATCCAATTAAATCTCTTTGATTTGGATCTTCAAACATGTTAAATAAGCTAGAGATGGTAGATAAAGTACCCGAAAAGTTTTGGTCTTTCGTCACATCAACTATCTTTCCTTCTAACCAGACATTTCTCCCGTCTTGTAAACTCTGTATATATTGTTTCTTAATACTTATCATGTTTTTCTCCTTTCAATCCTTCTCCATGTCTGTAAGATCAGTGTAGATTCGACCTCCATTTAATGGTGAGGAATACACATGAAAGGTAACAACTGGTGAAAGTGTTGGATTAAACATCATATGGATTGTATCACCGGTCACATGAAAGACATCCCCTTTTGAATAATTCTGTATCCCCTCATATAATGGGTACGATATATTTCCTTTGTGCTTATAAACTACATTTAACAGGTCCCCTTCAACTACAGCTATACACCCGATAGATGTACCGTGGTCATGGACCAATGTTTTTGCCATTGCGGGGAAATAAACAATAATTACTTCAACATCTTCATTTTTATATATGACATTTCTTCCGTATTCAAGGTTCTCAGGCTGCTTTAGAAAGTCGGAAATTTGCTCAATTTTTGGATCTAACTCCTTAACTGCAAAGGCCAAACTTTGATGATTATAGGTTGATAAATTACTAAACTTTTCTTTAACTTGACTTAGAAAAGCCATTTTTCACACCCCTTCCTTCGTTTTTTTATTCCAATGAATTAATTCAAAGTAGAGAAACATGATAAACTTAGTCGACTTTTAATAATAAAATATGAAAAGATTATAAAAACGTACTCTACTTTTATATAAATGGACGTATCACGTATAATTATTTTTTTAAAAAATAATATGGTAAAAAGTCTTTCTATAAGGAGGGCATCCGATTTGAAAATATCTAGTAGAGGAGAATATGCTCTAAGAGCTCTTATCGTATTAGGAAATAACGAAAACAAACTCATTCAGAGTAAAGAAATTGCTACTGAAACTTTAGTTCCTTCACAGTACCTTGAACAAATATTGCTTCAATTGAAAAATCATGGGTATGTAAAAAGCAAACGAGGAATAAATGGTGGATTTACATTGAAAGTACCATCAAATTTAATTGTCATTGGAAAAGTAATACGTGATCTCGAAGGACCGCTTGCACCAATGAGCTGTGTAAGCGTCCATTCTTACGAATACTGCCCCCTCGAGGACAAAGCATGTGTCTTAAAACCCTTGTGGGGTTTAATTCGTGATGTAGTGGCCGACCTATTGGATCATACGACTTTGAAGGATCTTTTGGAAGGGAATATCTATAAAATTAGTAAGTTTTCTAAATAAAGTTTTAAAAATGTTAGATCTATCTTCCTTAAGAAGTTGATAAGCTTTCTGCTTTATGTAGATGAAATATGGTGATGTTCAAATCTTCTCAATTATTAATATAGATATATATCATTAAGGAAAACCTATAGCAGCCAACAAAGCATAGCCACTGAATAAAAAAGAGCATCTGATATTACTCAGAAGATGCCCTTTTTTGACGTATAATTAAATGATATTTGTCTAGTTATTATTGGCACCCCTTCTAAAGCTTTCATTTTTTCATGACAGTTTTTCTTGTTCCTCTTGTTTGTTTTTAAGTTGTTCTCTGAATTTTGTTTGCTCCTCTTTATAGGACAAGTATTCCTTTGCCTGTATTTCGCTTTGCTTTTTTAGTTGGTAGACTTCACTAGTTTTGAAGGTTTTGGCATTGAAGTGAACCGGAGAGAGTTGATTTCCTTGGCGAGTCGCATCTTGGAGTTGTTGCAATAAAGTTTCGACAAAGTATTCGTCACTCTCAGTAATTCGATATTCAGTTGTGAGTTCACGATCTAAATTGCCTACAGCAGTGATCGTGTCTCTTCGTTTACTTTCTGCCCGATCCATATGCTCTAAAAATCGTTCATTTGAATACAGATCTAGTTCAATTAGATCATCAATTCGAGAAAAGATTTTTTGTACTTCACCTTGTTGACTAGTAACCAGTTCCTCTGCAAAATTACCCGCTAATGGCAGTTCATTTTCAAGAAACGGAATATCGATCACAGTCATTCCAGCTAAGTTACGATCTTCTGTTGTCCCTGCGATTCCGTTAAAAAAAGCGATTCGTTTCATAATAAGACGAAGCCATGCATCAATGACATCAATATGGGCTTGAAAAAACCCTTTTATGGCAGCTGCACCCTTCCCTTTAAGGTTGTCATCCAGGTTTACAATATCCAGACATTTCCTTTTTAACTGATCAAGATTCTCCTGAAGCTCTTGATACTGATTGACCCTAGCTTCCACGGAATCGATTAATGTCTTCGCTTCAAAAACTTTCACAGGTACCGACTTCTCCTTCTTCAACTATATTTATAACCATTATTCGATACAGTTTAAGGGTTTAATTATGTATTATTATAAAATGATTCATAGCTTTTTACATGAACACTTCTTCTTAAAAATGGAGATCGGCACAGTACTTTTTTCACTTTTTTCAACATCTCCCAAAAAAACATAAAAACGCTTGTTATTACTAAACTGCACCCTAAATGTTGGACACAAACTTACAATTGCAGGTCCAATCCTTGATAGCTGTTTAAACTAACTTTTTGGGTTCAGTTCATGATAAGTCCAAGCGTTTTCACAGTATAATGTGTCGATCTATTTACTTGCCAATGCATCCCGGTCAGTTGCAGAGGGCGGTTTTTCCAACCAGCCATTTTGAATCATGATTTTCGCTCCCTCTTCAATTTGACCACCTAGTCCTGTTATCAATACTGTATACATTAATGACAAGTCTTTTCTTGCACTAGCAGCTAAAGATATCCCGTAATCAGCCACTGCTGTTGCCATCACTGCATTAATATGAAAGAGCATTAACTTATCTGAAAATGGGGCAACAGTTGAATCTGTCACCGTATCATTCCAAGTCATAGGAACCTTTAAATGGCCTTCTTCTAATTTAGAACCCAAAGATTCTATTTGCTTTCCTGCTTTATCCCTTAATTTAAGTAGCAATTTCGTCACTTCATTTGTTTTGGACACTTGGCTGAATGCGATACATAATGCTTTCCCCATGGAAGCAGTTTCCATGTTCCCGTAGAGATGAGCGATTTCCATTCCTAAAAGCGGGCGTTGATGCCCGATGAGTCCACCTAAAAAATTATTATTATCAACAAATTCAATTTTTTCTGGAGCATTAATAAAGGGAGCTCTTATATACAAGCCTTTGTTTAATAATACACTTGTAACATCATTATCAAGAGCGATCGATTCAAACAATGTACTTTCATAAAATTTTCTTATATCCTCCCTAGCAGCAATTGATAGACCTAAACCATATGCGCTAATCCCTATCCTGCTCATTTGTTTTAGATAATGTACGTAAAAAGTATCATAGAACAAAGCAGGCGCATTCATGTTTAGATCCCTTTCAGTAAACCCTTGAGGAATCGTATAGCCCTCTTTTTTAAATAGTTGTTGGATGTCATTCACATGTTTTTTTGATAGGTTAAGCGACTTTTCGATAATAGGCTTAATATCGGTATCCTGTATATGTATTAAAAAATAACTTAAGACACAAATGGCCATGCTGTCACTCATATATGTGTTCCAAAGGTGTGCTACTTCTGCAGATGTAAGCCTAATACTTTGCTTATCTTCCAATCAAATCACCTCCTAAAATCTGTAAGTATGAAGTAGTCTTCCCTCACCTTCGAATGATTAATACATTTCATCTCGATTTTATAACTTACTTATACACGGAAACGCCAGTGCCAAATAATAACATAGCTTGTCATCAGAAATAAATAAAGACGAACATCTCTATGATGAAGATGTCGTCTACTTTCACATTACATTAAAAAATATGACATTGGGGTAAATCTAATCCCATTTATCGTCTGCTCCTTATCTGACTCAACAAAGCCAAGACGATGATAAATACCTAGTGCATATGGGGAGGAGTTCACTGTCAACTTGCTATTATTTTTCTCTTCTTTACACCTTTCAATCACTTTTTTGACATAAACGCCTTGCGATCCCTTGCCTATGATACTCTTTTTTCACAAACAACAAACAGATATGATTCATTCCTTTTATTGCTATTACACCTATTAACTCATCATTCGTCATACAGCCCCAAAAGTGCAGTTCCTCTTCTTCAACCTTTTCCATCATCGATTTGTATGAAATAAATTTTCCTATATGCTTCAATACCATGTGCTGAATAATACTAATTCCTGAAAAACGGTCCACACTAAATCAAGTGAATATCGAATGTGATGTTTCTCCAACTTTATAATATCGATAACATCCACCTGCCTTATTGCTTGTATATCTTTAAAAAAGTGTGAAAAGCAGTGCGATCCACTGCTTTTATAGATGTGATCATCATAAAATTTGATAGGAGAGGGATTATTTCTTACGTTCAACCACATCGATTGCATCATGTAAAAGAAGAACCACTTTCTCAATTTCTTCTTTTTTTATGATGAGAGGTGGTGCAAGGACAATTGTATCCTGTCCATCAAAGGTGACAGAACGACAAATGAGACCACGCTTTGCCGCTTCATTCACAATGGATGACGATATCGGTATTTGCACTTTTTTCAGGTTCTCATCACTTAGTTCAATCGCAGCCATCAGCCCAAGTCCTCTTACTTTGCTTACCATTTTTTTATTTTCCTGCAACCAATGAAGTCCTTCTACTAATCCCCCCCCTTTCAACTTTGCATTCTCAACAAGGTTTTCTTTTTCAATGAGTTCAATATTTTTCAATGCAACAGCACAGGCCATCGCATGGCCGCTATACGTGTACCCATGCAATAAAGGACCTGTCGAAAGCTTTTTGAAATCATCATGAAGCTCCTTTGATAACATGACTCCTCCTAATTGGGCATAGCCGCTTGTGACCCCTTTTGCAAAACACATCATATCAGGTGTGATCCCGTTATGCTCGATCCCAAACCATTTTCCTGTCCTGCCAAACCCTGTAATTACTTCGTCAGTTATAAATAAAATCCCATACATGTCACAAATGGCCTTCACTTCTTTAAAGTAGTTGGCTTGAGCAATATGGACGCCGCCAGCACCTTGGACAGGCTCTGTGATGAAGGCAGCAATGGTTTCTGGACCCTCAGCTTCAATGAGGTCGCGCAATGCAACAGGATCATGGTGGTCAACATGAAAAAAATCTGGTGCAAGTGAGCTCGTAAAATCACGAAACGGCTTCAAACCTGTCGCACTTGTCGCTCCCATAGAAACACCGTGATAGGATTTTGTTCTTGAAATGATTTTTTTCCGTTCGGGTTCACCCTTTAAAATCCAATAATGACGGGCAAGCTTATACGCTGTATCATTCGCTTCAGATCCGCCTGAAGTAAAAAAGGTAGCACACAGATCACCTGGTGCCAATTCTGCAAGCTTTGCTGAAAGTCGAATGGCAGGTTCATTACTGAATGTCGCAAAACTTGACGTATACGCAAGTTTTGTCATCTGTGCTTTTGCCACTTCACCTAATTCCTCTCTGCCATGGCCAACATTCACATTCCAGAGCGATGACATGCCATCAATGACAATGTTCCCTTTTACATCCTCAAGATAAATTCCTCTTCCTTCTTTGAAAATAAACGCAGGCCCTTCATCCTGCTGCTGTTGAATCGAGGATGTCGGATGAAGGAAATGCTTTTTATCAAGTTCCTCAAGAAGACGAATGTCTTCTGTATGATGTGGCATGTTATCCCTCTTTTCTTTTTTGGTTGGGCGTTAGGAGTAAAAAATTGTGGGTTTTGTTGGTATGTTCACTGATAAAATGAGAACTTCGCTGATATATTTTTTTTTCGCTGATATAACGTGAATTTCGCTGGTATATGACTTTTCTCGCTGATATAATGTGAATTTCGCTGATATATTTTATTTCTCGCTGATATAACGTGAATTTCGCTGATATATGACTTTTCCTGCTTATATAACGTGAATTTCACTGATATATGACTTTCCCGCTGCTTTATTACATCTCGTCAAAATACTTTTATTAACCCGCTTATTCTTCCTCAATCCCACACCAATTCACAATTGTTAAGGCAATGATTTCTGCTGCTTCGAATACTTTGTTTATTTCAATATATTCATTTGGAAAATGGGCTTTTTCAGTTATTCCTGGTCCAAATATGATCGTTGGGGTTGCACCGACATTTGTTAAAAGGCCACCGTCTGTTCCCCATGGGGAAGCTTCGACAACTGGTTCTTCACCGAGAACATTTCGATAGCTTGATGATAATGATGTAACAAACTCATGCTGTTTTTCAATCGCACCTGGAACCCATCTCGCGCCAAACCATTCAAGTATGACTGGCTGTTGTTTAAACCATGGATCAATATCTGCCAGTTTTTCGAGCCAGCTTTTCATTTCATTTTTGGCTTCTTCCATTGTTTCTTCCGGAGATACGCCCATTCGTCCTTCTAATTTGACGAGATCTGCAACAGAAGATGGCCAGTCACCACCTTCGATTTTTCCAATATTGATTGGGATAGGAATGGGGATTTTGCTGTAAAGGGGGTCAGTCATTCGTTCATTTCTGCGTGTTTCCAGCTTACGAATATGATCAACGACAAGCAGCGATTTTTCAATGGCACTAACACCCTCATACCTTGTGCCTCCATGTGCTGAGCGCCCTTTTATGTGAATTCTAAACCACATCGAGCCTTGCTGTTTCGGGAATATTTTCATATTGGTTGGTTCGGGGATAATCGCTGCATCTGCCTTATACCCTCGTAAAATGGCCGCAAGTGTCCCGGCACCGCCACTTTCTTCCTCGACAACACTTTGAAAAAAAACATCACCTTTTAAAGGGATGCCTAAGGCACGTAGCGCGGATAATGCTAATAATAAGGAGACATTTCCGCCTTTCATATCTGTTACACCGCGGCCGTACATTTTCCCATCTATTACTTTTCCACTGAATGGATCATGCTCCCATTGTGCGGGATCACCTTCTGGGACAACATCGATATGTCCATTTAAAATGAGGGAGCGCCCGCCGCCTGTTCCCTTTAAGATACCAACAACATTTGGGCTTCCTTTAAAAGTTGTTCGCGGTGATGCGAAGTATGGATGTTTTTCTAATTCGTTTCCATCTGGTTCCCAACGATCTACCTTTAATCCGATGTTTAAAAGTGTTTTGGCAATTAGCGCCTGTGCCTCTGCTTCATTTCCTTGTGTACTGCCTGCCTGCACTAACTTCTGTAGAAGCTGTATACCTTCTTCACGATTACGAGTGAGCCAATGGTTGATTTGAGCCCCTAGCATACTATTGTTGTCACCCAATCGATGTCCTCCTTTCAAACGTTTGACTTACTGAACTGTCGCTAAATCCTTTGAAATGCGCAGTGGTGCACCTGTTTTTTGAATAACATCAATGGCTGTATATGGTGCCATGACTTCTTTTAAGAGTAATCCTTCTTCTGTCACGGCTATGACAGCCATATCTGTAATGATCATACTTACACACGCTTTTGCGGTTAGTGGCAATGTACAAGTTTTTAAAATTTTCGGCTCTCCCTTTTTGTTACAATGATTCATGACTACAATGACTTTTTTCGCTTTTTTTGCTAACTCCATCGCACCGCCAATACCTGGAACTCTTTTACCCGGTACAATCCAATTGGCTAGGTCACCTGTTTCACTTACTTCTAAGCCGCCAAGAATCGTTATATCTAAAGCTCCTGAACGAATCATGCCAAAAGCAGTTGCACTGTCAAAATAAGAAGCACCAGGGACAATTGTGACAGGAAATCCTCCAGCATTACATAAAGTTGGATCTTCTTCCCCTTTCTCAGGAGATTTCCCAATCCCGAGGACACCATTTTCTGCATGAAACATAACATTGATAGTTGGAGAAAGATGATTCGGTACAAGCGAGGGAATCCCAATCCCTAAATTCACGATCATTCCGTCTTTAATTTCCTGTGCGGCGCGTTTGGCAATTTTGTTACGTACATCTACTCCCATGCCCATTTCCAATCAACCCCTTTACTTTGAATGACAAGATCGACATAAATCCCTGGAGTTACAATCATTTCGGGGTTCAGTTCACCGACTTCAACGATTTCTTCAACTTCTGCTATCGTCAATCGACCTGCCATTGCTACTAACGGATTGGTATTGCGGGCACTCGTTTCAAAAATTAAATTACCGAAATGATCTGCCTTTTTTGCATAAACAATTGAAATATCAGCAGTTAATGCAGTTTCAAGCAAAAAATCCATCCCATTTACGGTTACCTTTTGTTTGCCATCTTCGACCATACTATCAAGCCCAATATCTGTTAAAATACCACCGAGTCCAACCCCGCCGGCACGAATCCGTTCAGCAAGCGTCCCCTGCGGAGAAAATTCAACCTCCATTTTCCCTTCCATCATGAGTTGGCCTGCAAAAGGGTTTGAACCAATATGTGAAACAATGAGTTTTTTTGCCCTTCCTTGACTCACCAATCTGCCAATTCCTATTTCAGGAAATCCAGTGTCATTACCAATCAAGGTTAAATCTTTTACACCTTTATCAAGCATCCCTTTAATAAGTGTTGGCGGATTCCCAATTCCACCGAATCCTCCAAACATAACAGTACTTCCATCTTGTATATGTGCCAGTGCTTCTTCAATGCCGACTACTTTGTTCATTAATTTCTTTGGAGGTGATTGTGTCATATCATTTCCCCTGCCTCTAGCAATTTTCAAATTGAATCTCCAAAATGGTTTCTTCAAAAATATCAACTAGATCATCAATTTCCTGTTTCGTAATGGTGAAAGGAGGCGATATTATGACTGCATCCCCGCTAACCCCTTCATTACCTGCTGATGCAGGATAGATAAGCAACCCTTTATCTCTAGCCTTTTCAATGACTCTACTTGTCACATCTTCTGTAGGCTGAAATGGTCGTTTTGATTTTTTATCTGCCACAAACTCAACACCGATCATCAATCCCAGTCCCCGAACATCTCCAATCATTTTCATGTCCTTTGCCAAATCTTGAAGCTTCTCAATAAGGTACTCTCCTTTTTCTTTCACTTTATCGATTAAATGATGTTTTTCAATATAGTGAAGAACCGCTAAAGCGACTGAAGCAGATTGCGGATTGGCACTATAAGTGTGACCACTCATAATGGATCCACTGCCTTTTACGATTGGCTTCATTACTTTTTCACTAACAAGTGCAGCTGCAATGGCTGTATAGCCTGCGCTCATCCCTTTTCCGAGTGCCATAATATCCGGCTGCACTCCCCAGTGATTCATTCCGAACATTTTGCCTGTTCGGCCAATTCCTGTCATGACTTCATCAGCAATAAATAAAATCTGATGGCGATCACAAATACCCTTAATATGCTGATAATAGCCGGGTGGCGGAACAATGACTCCTCCAGCAGCACCAACGATTGGTTCAGCAATAAAGGCTGCAATATGTTCAGCACCAATTCTTTTAATAGCTGTTTCTAAATCGTTCGCACAAAATAATTGGCATTCAGGATATGTTTGCTGGAATGAACAGCGATAACAGTAGGGTGCGGTAACATTCGGATAATCTTCAAGCAATGGGACAAACCGTTCCCGCCGCTTAACATGCCCAGACATGGATAACGCTCCAAGCGTGATGCCGTGATAACTGATCCACCGCGAGAGAATTTTTTGTTTGCGATCTTTCCCCTGCTCCTGCCAATGCTGAATGGCGATTTTCATCGCAGTTTCCGTCGCCTCAGACCCGCTATTCACAAAAAACGACCAATAATCCTCATCCGCACCGATTAGCTCATTTAATTTCTGAGCCAGCTTTTCTGCCGGCTCTGACGTAAATTGTGAACGATAAACGAAGGATACTTTTTTTACTTGGTCATGCATGGCATTAATAATGTCAGGGACTGCATGACCAATACTTGCTGTGACTGCACCTGAGGAACCATCTATATATTTTTTCCCTGTCTCATCATATAGATAGATCCCTTCACCATGGGTGGCAGTTGGATAAAAATCATTCATCATCGGTTTAATCAATAACGAGCGCTTCACATGACTTCCCCTCCAACTTTTTCACACTAAAGGACAATGATCATAGAGGTTGTGCTGAAAAATTGAGCTATCGGGTTCGCGATTTTATCGACGGTATTCTAATATATCAGCGAATTTTACGTTTTATCAGCGACATTTAATTTATATCAGCGATTTCTGATTTATATCAGCGATCTCCTCGTTTTATCAGAGAATTCTGAATTATATCAGCGATTTCTGATTTATATCAGCGATTTCCTCGTTTTATCAGCGAATTCTGATTTATATTACGATTTTCTTGTTTTATCAGCGAAATTCTAAATATATCAGCGATCTCTACGTTTTATCAGCGGAATCCAAAACATATCCGCGTCCACCGATTTATCAGCATTCTTCCGGTTCCTATTTAAAATAATTCCTCTTTAACAATCTCGGCTGTGCCATAAGTTGATCAAATGATATCGCTTTTCCAATCTTTTTCGTATCGATTAATATAAGCTGGTCTTCTAGTGCTTCGATTGTTGCTTCTGTTTGATACTCCATTTTGCAGGTGGGACATTTCAGACCTGGTGTATCGGTTATTTCAATGGCACGTGTTCCATCTGGAAGTTCCCAATACACGGTGCAAGTGATTTCAATTGCATTTGGATCTTCACACCAATCACATTTCATTTAGTTGCTGCACCTCCTTGAAAGCATGTTAATCCTCTTTCTTTTCCTTCTTTAATTGTGCTTGATATTTTTTCTCCTTCAGCTCATCACGCTTTTCTCTTTTCTCTTTTAAGGATGAGTATGTCGGGCTCTGTTGGAAATTTTGTCTGCGATTATAACGCTCTAGTGAAGCTGGAACGAGATTGAATTTTTCATCATTCATTAAGCCGGTAATTCCAGTTTTTGATGGTTTAAGGTCATGTTTTGGATAGATGCCATGAAAATAATCATCTGCGCGACCCGCAACATAATTCTCTGGTTCTGGATATGTGGTAATCACACCTTCAAAATTACGCAGCACTGTCTTCGTTGGACTTTGAGAAATCACATAGTTTGGCTGTAACGTAATTTTCCCTCCGCCGCCAGGAGCATCAACGACAAATGTAGGAACCGCATAGCCGCTCGTATGACCGCGAAGTCCTTCAATAATTTCAAGACCTTTTGAAATGGGAGCGCGGAAGTGGCCAATTCCTTCAGAAAGGTCACATTGGTAAATGTAATACGGTCTGACGCGGATTTTGACTAAATCATGCATTAATTTTTTCATAATTGGAACACTGTCGTTAATTCCGGCTAGGATCACGGCCTGGTTTCCTACCGGAACACCTGCATCCACAAGCATTTCACAGGCACGTTTTGATTCTTCGGTAATTTCAATCGACGTATTAAAGTGAGTATTTAACCAAACTGGGTGATACTTTTTCAAAATATTGCAGAGGTTTTCAGTAATTCGCTGCGGAAAGACAACTGGAGCCCTTGTTCCGATTCTAATAATTTCAACATGCGGGATTTCACGTAGATTTTTTAATATATATTCAAGAATGGTGTCATTAATGAGTAATCCATCCCCGCCTGAGAGAAGAACATCACGAACCTCAGGTGTGTTACGGATATATTCAATTGCCCCATCTAATTGTTTTTTTGGAACACCCATGCCAATCTGTCCTGAAAACCGGCGCCGTGTGCAATAGCGGCAATACATGGAGCATTGATTTGTGACAAGAAATAATACACGGTCAGGATATCGATGTGTTAACCCTGCAACTGGTGAATCCTCGTCTTCTTCGAGCGGGTCTTCTAAATCATATTTTGTTTTATGGATTTCCTTCCCAATTGGCACTGATTGCATGCGAATTGGACATCTTACATCTGTTGGATTCATTAATGCTGCATAATATGGAGTAATATTTAGCGGGATTGTTTTTGTGGAGATTCTTACACCTTCTTCTTCTTCCGGTGTTAAATCAATGACTTTTTTCAAATCATCAAGTGTACGAATCGTATTTGTTAATTGCCAAATCCAGTCATTCCATTTTTCCTCAGGTACATCCTTCCAAAGTTCAATCTCTTTCCAATGACGTTCTGGTTTATATAAATCATGAATCATGATCATTTCCCCTTTCATTTCCTGTTTGTAAGTAGTTAAGCAAGAAGTATGCCAACTTAATTTAAAAATCCTGACACTTATGTAATAACAAGAAAAGAGGGTTTCTCTTCCCCGAAAAGACCGGGCAAATCGAAGGTCTGCCGAATATTTGGCAACCAATGTAACTTTCATTTGAAAAGCAGATGCCAGAAAGTTGGCATTTACCTCAAGAAAAACTGGCAGCTAATTAAGGAAGCCGTTCTATCGGAGAGTACCGGAAGGATATATAAAAAAGCAGAGCAATCCGGAGAAATGAATTAGCTCTGCTTTAAACGTTTTATGAACGGATAAATCCATTTTTATTATTAAAAAGATAGAATAAATTGAGTTCTTTCTATCCCAGGTTTAAAAAAGTATTTCCAATTAAGATTCATGCCATTACTCAGGTGTACGGATAACTAAAACATCACACTTAGCTGAACGGACGATTGCATCAGTTTTACAGAACCGACTATGAAACGTTCAAGTGTATTTAGCCCCGTAGCACCACATATAATTAAATCAGCTTCAACTGAGTTAGATACCTCTTTCGTAATGATACTTCTTGGAGAACCGTATTCCATTACTACCTTTACTTTATCAATACCTTCAGCCTCAGCTTGTGCCTTGTAACCATTTAAAAGATCCTCTGAGGTCTGCTGTGCATGGTCAACAATTGAACGATCAAAAGCTTCGAATGAACGAGTATCGATGACGTTTACTATGTTTAATAGTGAATCTTTGTTACGTTTTGCAATATCGATTGATTTGCGAAATGCATATTCGGCTTCTTTTGATCCGTCTACAGCTACTATAATACTTTTATAATGATTCATCTCCCATAAACTCCCCTTATAATGATTTGAAAAAGATGCTTAAGTCAAGAATCAGTTGTATTCCTTTAAGCTTCTTTCGGCTTTTTCATGAATAAAGACAATACAAAATTAATTACCGCTAATACTAGTGCGATTGTGAAGACAAATGATGATCCCGCTGCTGCCGCTTGTGGCAATTCATTCCCAGTGGTTGCTAAGTAATTTTCTTGTTTTGATTCTGAAAGCGATACCATTACCGCTATACCAACGGCACCGGCTACTTGTTGAATCGTTTGAGTGATCGCAATTCCATCTGGATAATACTGTTTAGGAAGAGAATTAAGCGTGTTTGTTTGAGTTGAAGCAAGTACCGCCCCTATACCTAACATCATGACAATATGAGTAATTACAACCATCCATAAAGCCGTTTCTGTCCCAAATTGTACATAGATCGCATAACTAATTACTACAAAAATCGTTCCCGGTGTAATAACCGCTTTCGGACCATATTTGTCAAATAAACGACCAATCGTTGGAGCTAATAAACAGTTAAGTAAGCTGCCTGGCAGTAAGATAAGACCTGTTGTAAAGGCAGCAATTACTAAAGCCATTTGCATATACATTGGTAAAATAACAAGCATGGACAACATATTGAAGAACGTGATAAAACTCATAACGACTCCAAGAATGAACATTGGATATTTAAATGCTCTTAAATTCAGCATAGGAGTCTCCATTTTCATTTGACGAACTGAAAAAAGAATGACTGCGATAAGTCCAACAATGATTGATCCAAGAACCGTTGCACTCGTCCAGCCGGCAGTACCAGATACACTAAATCCGTAAACAAGGCCACCGAATCCAATTGTTGAGAGAATAACAGATAAGGCATCAATTGAAACTTTACGTACTTCATTAACATTCGTTAAATAAATAATTCCGAACATCAGAGAAAATAGTAAGAAAGGTGTTGTTAACCAGAAAATATAATGCCATGACATTGTATCTAAAATAAGACCTGCTAATGTTGGACCTAATGCTGGACCAGCTAACATAACTAAGCCCATAATTCCCATAGCGCCGCCGCGTTTATGCGGTGGATAGATCGCAAAAATAACATTTTGCGTTAAAGGTAAGTTAATCGCTAATCCTGCTGCTTGAATAACACGTCCCGCGAGTAGTAATCCAAATGCAGGAGCTGATGCTGCTAAAATGGTGCCTCCAAGGATGAGTATGACCGAAGTCAGAAACATTTGACGCGTTGTGAATTTTTGCATCAAAATACCTGTTACTGGTATTAAAATACCTAAAGTTAAGAAATAACCTGTTGCTAACCATTGGACTGTTGTGGCATCAACATTGAATATTTGACTTAATTGTCCTAAGGCAATATTTAATGCCGTTTCACTAAAGAGTCCGACAAAGCCTGCTACTAATAGAGCAGCCATGATCGGCCCTGTTTTGACTTGTTGATTCATCGCCGCTTGTTGATCATTCGGCATTGCTTTCATTTGTTGATTCATTTATTCATTCTCCTTTAATAAATATGGTAATACATCCGATATCGTTTTTAGTGGAGCACTTGCATTTTGTGTTATGCAAAGCATCATTCCACCTTCGATAAAAGCCGTCATCATGAGCGCAATAGAATAACCCATTTCTTTCGAAAATCCATCCTCTACTAACTTGTTCGAATATATCTCTTGAATTTTCGTGTATAAGCTGGAACAAGCATTTCGGACTGATTCGCTTAGAGACGCCATTTCGCTAACCATGCTGCTAAATGTATATCCCGTAATCGTACCTTCTCGTTCAAAGTCATCAACTAATTTCTCAATCATCGCATGAATGGCTTCTTGAGTTGTTTGAAATTGATTAAAAATATCCTCGATATCCTTCGTAATCGCTTCTTCCATTAACTGAAGGCAAGCGATAAGTAATTCTTCTTTTCCATTTGGAAAATGATGATAGAACGAACCTTTTGTCACATAACATACTTTTAAGATTTCATTTAATCCTACACCCTTATATCCTTTTTGCTGGAAAAGTGTTGTCGCGATTTCGATTATCAGCGATTTTGTATCCATTTCCGTGGCAACCTCCTCAATACCGACCGGTCTGTTTATTACTTTAACAGAATTTTTTTCTATATTTCAAGCTTTATTTATATAAATTTAATATTAATTTTTTGTTAACTAAGCGGAGATTGACATTAAACCTATAAAAAAGAAGCAGCGTGTTTTGAAAAAAACGGCTCAAAAACATGCTTTTTCTCTTTCCATTTGAACATTGTTAATCAATTATTAGAATTCTCTCTGCCCCTTCGATTAGTTAAGTTTGCCTAACACCTTTTCTTATTAACATACAAAAAGCAGTGTGATTTCATATGAAATTACACTGCCTTTATTGTTTTTTATATTCACTTTTTATTAAGGACCCTCGGCTTATGAAGGATCTTTCTTGTGTATGAATTTTATGTGTTTCGTCCTGCATCGGTGGGATGAAGACCTTTTCATCTTCAATTTTAATCGATTTCATTCTATACCAATGGCTTGAAGACCTCTCCTTCTTCATTTTTAATCCGTTTTGTCATTCATAATAAATGCACTCTTTTCATATGATAAATCCTTTACCCACACATTCATGTCCTCTAATTTATCAAAAATATAACAGTTGTTTGTTAGCCTTCCTGTATATTGATAGCCCAGCTGATAAAATGCTGCGTTCATCCCGAAGGATAGGGACCGGGCAATCGAAAATGCACAATATATTCCATTCGTTTTCAATTCATTTTCTAGCTCAATAAGGAGTTTTTTGATTAAGCCATATTTGCGATGTTGGGGTAATGTTGCACAATCCGTTAATTCGGCGTGATGATAAAGGCTGTTTACATCTGCAGAAGCTGCACTAACAAGCTGATTGTTACACTCCACAACATAAAATAACATTCCTTGTTTGATCATTTTGCACACATATTCAGAGTCATTCATAGGTGTAGGGTATACAGTAAACACCTTTCCATAAAGCTGGGCTAGGTTTGTTGCGTCTTGTAATGTTGCTTTTCGTATATGGTACATTGCCGGAGGATCTGATTCTTCCCTTTTCCTCTCTTTGCTGAGGATTGTGTGAAGAAGTTCATCCTCTTTTATCCAGTACTTACTTGATCTTCTGTCAATATCCTTATAGGCTGTCATAATATAGCTGTCCGTACCATTATAAAAACCTTTTATGATCGCTTCTAAGGCAAAACCTTTTGTTAAAAGGACTTGCCAATGTTCTGGGCGAGTGAAGAAGATTACTTTTGTAAATGCATGCTGCTTCGTGATTTGTTCAAGTTCTGTTAAAATCATTGTCATATTTCCCCGGTAATGATCGACGCGAAGACGTTCATTAAAATAATCAAGATAGAGCTGTATGGTGTACTGTGATGTTTGGATGATTTTTGTTTCATAGGCTGGTTTCATATACAAATCTCCTTCCTCTTCCTATGACAACTCGGTTCCTATCACTTGAATATTGTACTTCTTCATTTTATATTGCAGCGTTTGTCTCGGAAGCTTTAATATAGTCGAAGCTTTAAGGATATTGCCATTTGTTTCAGCTAATGCTTGTTGAATGAAATGTCGTTCCGTTTCCTCAACTACTACTCGTAATGGTTTGATCGTTCGCTTATCTTCAATGTCTAGCTTTTCAAAAAAAGCAGGCAAATGTTCCATTTTGATTGTATCACCATCAACCATATTCATTGCATATTCAATCGTATGCTCTAATTCACGTACATTGCCTAACCAGTGATGCTTCTTAAGTTTTTTAATGACATCACTGTCAATTTGAATAACGAGTTTATTAAATTGATAGTTGTATTTTTTAATAAAATGATGAACTAATAGGGGAATATCTTCCTTACGTTCTCTAAGAGGGATGATTTCGATAAAAAACACATTAAGGCGATAAAATAAATCTGTTCGTAATAGCTTTTTTTCCATACAGGTGATTGGATGTTCGTTCATGGCAACAATGACTTTTACATTGACAACATAGGACTCTGTCCCACCTACTCTGCGTATGACTCCATCTTCGAGAACACGGAGCAGTTTTGTTTGGAAGTCTAACGGCATTGTATGAATTTCATCGAGAAACAATGTTCCCCCATGTGCAAGCTCAAATAAACCTGCCCGATCAACAGCCCCTGTAAAGCTTCCTTTTTTCGTTCCAAACAAGATACTTTCTAGTAAGGATTCAGGTAATGACGAACAATTTTGTGCGATAAATGGGCCATTTTTACGTGACGATGCATTGTGTATTGATTGGACAAGCAGCTCCTTCCCAGTCCCTGTCTCACCGTATATCATGACAGGTGAAGAACTTTGAGCCGCTCGTTTTCCAAGAATTTTTACATGTTCCATTTTAGGATGAGTTGTTATGATATCATCCCACTTGTATTTCGCTCCTGAGATGGCCGTTGGTTTTGTTCGTTGGTTATTCACTTTTTCTTGAAGCTCTAAAAGCTTTTGTGATAACTGCTTTACACTCGATAAATCCTTAGCAATCTCAACAGCTCCGACAATTCGATCACCCACCTTGATCGGAAGGGTTGTATTGACTGTATCGATCATGTGTCCTTTACTATTTTTATAGGTTTGTGCCTGTTGGTAGATCGGTTTTCCTGTTTCAATCACTTTTAATAGTGTGCTTGTTTCCTTATCTAAGGACGGAAATACCGTAAGCACATGTTTTCCTAGTACCTCATTGATCTCAACCCCATCATGTTTTGCCGCCACTCCATTGTAAAAGATCGTGATCCCCTCAGAATTGACTGCATGGATCGCCTCTTCAATACTTTCTAAAATTGCTTCAAGCATCTGTTTTGTTTCAAATGATTTTAGAATCAATTACTACACCTCCGTTTATAAACTAGAGGCTTGGGTGTTATCTAAGATTTTCCCTCTATTCTTATTACTATTAAGCTTTTAAATGTACTATTCTCTCTATCTTTTTTCACTTTAAAAATGGATGGATACTAGAAAGACTATACATGTCGATTCTTACCTACTTGATAGATACTGGTGACAAACTATATTAATACAAAAAAATAGCCTTCTCTAATAAGAGAAGACTATTTTGTCTAAAATAAAAAAGCTTACATTTATAACGTATAATTTTAACTAAAAATTATTTAATTGATCAATTACTTCATCTATAGCTTTTAAAATTTTCTTCTTGTCTTGATTCGTCACTTGTTTCTTTGGCAAATGATTGACCTTCTCCTTCAAGTGATCAAGAATTGAAATCGCGCTTTCAGTATATTTCTTCTGAGAATTTGAAAATTCTTTCGCTGCTTGCACGTTTTTTTCTGCTTTTTCTATATGGTTAAGAAGTGAGGTTTCTAGGCCGTGATTTAAGTCTTTAGCCTTAATCAAATTCGCCACATCACTAAGTCTTGTATGTTTAATCGTGAAGGTAATTGTTTTTATTTCAGAGTTATGTGCCTTATCAACAGCACGGAACAATACTGTATGTTCCCCTTCAGTTGTTACTGTAAATGACTCGTTATAGCTTGTCCAATCACCATCATTTAGTTTGTATTCGATTTTCCTTAAACCAATACCATCATCAGTTGCAGATAATGTTACTTGGACTTCTTTCGAATATTCACCATTCTCTTTATCTGGCTCAGATAAAGTATATGTTGATACTGGCGCTGTATAATCTTCAGAAATACGTCCTTCAGTAGAATACGTTATCGTACCTTCCATACTTTTCACAAAATCCACGGTTGCTTGTAAATCTTCTGGTCCCTGAACTGGATTTTCACCAAATTCACCAAGTCGATATTGGTCACTGCTATGTGGATACATGTAATTATTTACTGTTACTGTATATGTCTTATTCGGATCTATTTTTGAACCGTCAGGTAAATACATATCGATTACTTCACCAAAAGATCCTTTCGTACTATCCCAAGTATAGCTAAACCCTGAAATACTAACATCAGGCCCATACTTGCTAAATTGACTATTGATAATCGAACGTAACTCAGTTCCTGTTACTTCAAGTTTCACCAATGTGTTCCCAAACGGCTGGATATTGAATAGTTCATTCCATGTAATATCACCAGCGTTAAGATCATCGCGAATTCCTCCGCCATTCATTAATGCAAAGTCACTATCCATCGCAGCTGCCATACCATCTGCAATTAAGTTTCCAAGCGGATTGTCGCCAATGATACCTTTTTGGGCATATCCGCCAGCTAATTCCGAACCTGCAACACCGATTACTTCGTTTAACTTAGGACCAACTTCTTCTAAATACTTGTTTAATATGGTATTCACCTTTGGATCTGGAGTACTGCCTGTTTGAACGACATCAACAATCTCAGCAGATTTTTTCACGACATCTCCAGACTGACGATCAATTTCCAAGTCAACATCTGCAAATGCTTTCCCATATTCCCATGCTTGGACAATTAATTTATTGTCAACAACAGCGTTAACCTTTACATGATTATGTGCTGCAAAAATGACATCGACTGCATCATTTACTTTTGTTGCAATAGAAGCAATTTCACCTGAAGCAGATTGACCTGCCTGGTTACCTGGTACATGAGCTAAGATAACAATCGCTTCTACACCTTGCTGCTGAAGCTCAGGTACATATTTGTTTATCGCCTCAGCTTCATCCGTAAAACGAATATGTTCATTTCCTTTTGAAATAATCATGTTCGGTGTTTCGATTGTAGCTACCCCAATAAACCCAATTTTTGCACCATCAACTTCTTTAATTGTATAAGGATCAAGCACTAGATCACCTGAATCTTTATACTCAACGTTTGCTGCAACCATTGGAAAGTCTATTCCGTTATAGTTTGGTGTACCATTCACATGATTTCCACCATTAATTAAACGCAGCATTTCGTCAACACCTTCATCAAACTCGTGGTTCCCTACAGTTCCGACATCAAAACCAATTGATTCCATCATTTCAACTGTCGGCTCATCTTGTAATAAAGCTGAAACAGGTGAACTTCCTCCGACCATGTCACCAGCATGTACGATTAAAGTATTCGGATTCGTTGCTTCTCTCTCACGCAAGTAGGCAGCAAGATAATCCATGCGACCATAATTTACGCCACTAACAGTTCCTGTTACATCCACTTTACCGTGAAGATCATTCACTCCTAATAACTGGACACTTAGATTTGCAGTATTCGCTGAAGAACCTTCTATACTAGTAATCTCATTACTGCTAGTTTTAGCAATTTCCTCTGCACTTGTTTCAGATGAAAAATTTAATAGAATACTAGGTACAGCAAATGTAAAAACTAAAGATAACGATAATAACTTATTAGTTATTTTGTTCCCCATTGTTTCTCCTCCTAAATCGTTTTTTACAAAATTTAACTTACAGGAGTTATGTTGAGTAAATGTTACTCCTATGTAAATTAATAAAGAAAAACGTATATTAAACAATAAATGAGTCGAATTTACCACAAGTAAAATGTTTGTTTCTTGTCAGAATTCCCTTTTTCCTTCAAGAAAATCTATTAAACTCTCATTTCACTGATTATTCCCAATAATTTTACTTTTAATCTTTTAATTGACATTAAAAATTGAGTTTAATAGACTGTTTTATCACCTTATAATTTGTTCATTTAACTAATTTATTGTTTCTTATTATTTTATTGTTTTTTGTAAACTACTACATCATTTTGTAAGCGCCATAAATAATCTTAGAGAATTTTGTAAGCGCAATATTTGTAATTATATGATTAAGGAGGAAATACATATGGATTGGATTACCGATTCCCTGCCGATCATATCGGTTATTCTCGGGGTCGCATTGCTATTATTTTTAAACATGAAAGTAAAGCTTAACAGTGTTCTCGCTCTTTTAATCTCTGCTATACTTGTAGGGATTTTGAACGGTTTAACACTAACAGATGTCGTGGCTTCTATTAAAGGAGGTCTTGGCAGTACACTTGGAAGCTTAGCACTCATAATCGGACTTGGTGCCGTTTTAGGTAAATTGATGGTTAATTCTGGTGCAGCGCAACGTGTTGCCACAACCCTGCTAAAAGTAATACGATTACACATGTTAATGATGCATCTTTCTGGTTATTCAAAGAATACTTTAACTTATCTATTAAAGAAACATTTAAAACATGGGGCCTTTTCCTGTTTGTCAACTCGATTGTTGGACTTGCCGTTGTTTTAATTCTTAGCTTGTTTATGTAAGCGAAACTAGTACATGGCCTGTGGACATCCACAGGCCTTTCGTTTTATCTCTATAAAATACACTTTGCCAATGCCAAATTCTAACCACATCGACAGCTAGAGTTGGTCGATTTATGATTTAGCATCGCCCTTTTTGTCCACAAAATCGTTATTGGATCTTTCTACTATTTTATTTAATTCTCCTGTATCCCCTTTTGCATTAATGATTTCAATTAATTGATTTAACCCCTCGCTAGTTTGCTCACTATTTTCTTTCACAAGTTAACCTCCTTTATTACATTCCCACTTATCATTTTCTACTTGATCATGAAGTATGTTTCTGAATGGGGAATATTTGAAGAGTTGTGACAAGATGTTGGATTTTTCAGGTAAAAAACATAGAATTCTACAATTTATACTGCACGTTAAACCTTTTAAGGAGACTGATATAAATGACCGGGAATTGGAATATCGGGATCTACTGAAATCGTATTAATATAGGTATTCGTATATGCGTCTGAAGATCTTTTTTTCCTAATCTTTCTAAACTTTGGCCTACATCGACATTATGAAGACCTTTTCTTTCATAATCTTCCTAAATATTGACCTTCATCTCCACTATGAAGACCTTTTCTTTCCTAATCTTCCTAAGTTTTAGCCTTCATCGACATTATGAAGACCTCTTCTTTCCTAATCTTCCTAAATTTTGGCCTTCATCGACATTATGAAGACCTCTTCTTTCCTAATCTTCCTAAATTTTGGTCTTCATCGACATTATGAAGACCTTTTCTTTCCTAATCTTCCTAAATTTTGGCCTTCATCGACATTATGAAGACCTTTTCTTTCCTAATCTTCCTAAATTTTGGCTTTCATCTCCATTATGAAGACCTTTTCTTTCCTAATTTCCCTAAATTTTGGCCTTCATCGACATTTTTAGAAAAATTAACAAAGTTAGTACGTATACGATCAATTGCTATCGTTTTTATCATTATCCTTCCAAGGAGGATTTGCATATTTCAGTATGGATTGATGAGATCTATACAGAATCCATGGAATGAAGAAAGAGAGACATGCATTTAAGATGATTAATTTTGAAGGTAGTTTTCCTACTATCGTATCCCACATGGTTTAGCTCCTTTTTTATTTGTTAGATTCGATATTTACACCAATATTGCGAACTTTTACTTTTGCTTTTACTTCAATATTGCTTTTAGAGAAAATATGCTCACCCTGTTCCCAATCCTTTTTTATTTTATTCCATGTTTGATAATGGTCTTGGTGTAAATATGAACCAATACCAAGGATATCTGCTTGATAGTCTTCTTGCGTTTTTGTGATGACATCTTCTGCTAGTTTTTCAATATTTTTGGCCACTTCCTTTTCAATTTTTGAAATCATCTTCGGATTCAATAAATCTAATCCTTCAAATGTTTCCCCCACATTCCCTTCTGCCTCAATATTTACCGTGACCTTAACATGATCACTATTGGATAAATCAGCGTGGAATTTTCGTTTTGCTTCTTTTATTTCTACTGCCATACGCTGGCCATCAATTACGATTTCAATCACGCCTCCTTTTACATCTCCTCTTATGTAATTAAGGCCTTCTGTTTCTTCCTTTGTTAAATAACCGACCATTTTTTGATTTTCACTATTAAAAACAGCCGCTCCTTCTACTTTTACATTTTGGTCATCCAAAAAAATCGTCGGGATGGCGAAGCTTTTTTTTGATAATAAAAAAGCATGTACATCTCCGGTCGTCGTAATAGGCAGCATTTCTGCATTTTTAAATGTATTTTCTGAGATGGAATCAATATAGATAACAGGCAGTTTTTCAATTTTTGATTTTGTTTGAAATAATTCTAATGCCTCCCCCTTTGATATGAGGACTTTTGTTGCTCTTCTCATTTCATGGTCTCTTAAGAAAATATCTAATAACTTCGAAAAATAGCCTTTTCTGGCTAATTCTTCTGACATAATGATCACTTTTATATGTTCTAAATATGGTGCACGACTTGTTTGCTTGGCAATATCTCGCGTAATCGTAAACATTGTATTTCCAGTTGACGTAAGATTTAAAAAGGCATCACCACTGCCTTGTCCATCACTGCTTCCACTAGATTGCAGTGCACTCGTTACGACTAGTTGATAGGTTGCCTTAAATCTTCCTTCATTTTGATTTTGTAAGGAGGAATCTTCTTTTACCTGTTCAATATCTTCAAGACGTTGATTTTCAATTGCATCAAGTGCTACTCCTATTACATACCCGCGCTCTTCACTTTCAACTTGGTCCCAGCAGCCTGATAAAAGGAATCCTATACAAAAAATAGTGATCCATTTACTACATTTATACATCACCTTTTACCCCTCTAATTAGCGCAATCGTTAGTAATACCGATGGAATAACCATACTAAACACAATACCTGTATAGCTGATTACTTTTCCAAAGCTTGCAACCTCTAAAATATTTTGAGGTGACATGGCAATCAGGTAAATAATTGGAGATAAAATGAAAATAAAGTGCATTCTTTTTACTTTTTTCATGATTGCTCCAAGTGCCAAAAGGGTTATATCAAAAGCCATTGCAGCAGTACTAAATAAGGTCATAACCCAAATTGTAAAAAAAAGCGATTCGAATCTTTCAAAGAATCCACCCGGAACCTCAACTTGTTTAGCTAATTCCGCTGTTGGATATAAAGTGTTACTTGTAACATCAACACCAAACACACCAATGACAAAAATAAAAACGGTTAAATAAAGGACTAAAGGAATAGATATTCCCATAAGTGCTGATTTACTTGTATTTTTTGGTTTGTTTATAAATGCATTATAGAATAGTAAAAATTCAAACCCGAGAAATGAAAAGACGGTTTCTTTAGAAGCGGTGGCGATCTCTTTCCAATTTGAAATAAAAAAGGGTTTTAAGTTTTTCAGTTCAAAATATCCTAAATTCATAATCATTAAAACAAACACGATAAATAATACAATAGGTAAAAACATAAGATTTATTCGAAGGATGACAATACTTTCTCCAGAAATACCATAGATGACGACAAGAAGAAATACGAGACAAATAACTTCTACTGGTGTTTTGTCGAATAGGTAAAGTTGAGAAATACTTGCAACCCCCCGCATCTCATAACTCACAAACAGGATGGAATAGGTAGCAAATAAAAAGGTTAATATGCCTCCAATATATTTATTTAAAATGGCAGAAGATATTTCATAAAAATTTTTCTTCGGAAATCTCATCGTTAATTTAGCGACAACCCATGTAAAAAATAAGGCTATTATTCCTCCAATACAAATCGAAATCCAGCCATCAAAGGATTTCGTGTGTTCTACTATGGAACGAGGAAGGGTAAGAACACCAAAGCCAATGACCATATTTGCAACTAAAAATAATACTTCTTTTTGTCCAATTTCCTGATCATTATATTCAAAAGGCTTCAAGAACCCTTCCTCCTTGTATGAATCCGTGTTTCATCTTCTGTTTGTAAATATCGAGGTCGTTTCGTTAACATTAATAATGGTGCCCTAAAAAACAAATCCTTCCAATCATTACCGAAACTAGGAGCAAACGGAGTTGTATATGGAATACCAAAACTCTTAAGTCTGACCAAATGAATATTAATCATAATATAAGCTAATATGATGCCATAAAGCCCAAAAATACCAGCTGTTAACATAGTCACAAAACGTAGTATCCGAAATGCAATACCAGCACTATAAGTTGGTACAGCAAATGATGAAATCGCTGTTACTGAAACGACTATGACCATTACCGGACTTACCATTCCGGCTTGAACGGCTGATTCTCCTATGACCAACCCGCCAACAATCCCAATCGTCTGCCCAATCGGCTTAGGCAATCTCAGCCCCGCTTCACGCAGCAATTCTAAGGTCGCCTCCATCATAAACGCTTCTACTACAGCTGGAAACGGAACTCCCTCTCTTGATGCAGCAATAGAAAAAGCTAATTTTGATGGAATCATACCTTGGTGAAACGAGACAAGGGCAATATATAATGCAGGTAGAAATAACGAGATAAAAGCAGCAACAAATCGCAGTAATCTGATTAAAGAACCGATCAACCATCGTTCATAATAATCTTCCGGAGATTGTAATAAAGAAATTAATGTAACAGGTACAATTAATACAAATGGCGTGCCATCTAAAAGAATGGCAACCTTGCCCATTAAGATTGCTGCAGATGTTTTGTCAGGCCTCTCTGTGTGCATGACTTGCGGAAAAGGGGATAAAAAATTATCCTCGATCCATTGTTCGATATAGCCTGATTCAGGTGCATCGTCTATATCAATAGACTTAATTCTTTTTTTGACCTCGGCTAAAATTTGAGGATGAACAATCCCTTCTACATAAGCAATCATTAAATCTTTTTTCGAACGCCTGCCGATTTTATATGGTTCAAGACGGAAGTTGGGATCACGAATACTTCTTCGAAGGAGGACTGTATTCGTACGAATATTTTCTGTAAACCCTTCTCTTGGCCCTCTAACTAGAGCTTCAGACTGTGGTTCTTCAATTCCTCGACTTTCCCATCCTTTGCTACCGATAATGACAGCTTCATCTGTTCCGTCAAAAAATAATGCAGTGTCACCAGAAAGGATTGCACATAAAATGTCCTCAATGGTTTTGACAATGGTTATTTCATTTGCTGAGAGTACCTCATTTATTAATTCATTTAAACGTTTCTTCCCATCTTGAGGAAGTTCTTTTTTTGAAATTGCTACACCAAGTTGCAAATTTTTTATGACTTGCTCGTTTACAAGGTCTTTATCTACTAATCCATCGATAAAGACAATGACACATTGATAATGACTATCACCGATTTTACATGTACGGGTAATAAGATCACTAGGAGCACCCAGCATGACTTTAATATTCTTTAGGTTTTCCAAGCAATTCAGATCGATTTTGCTAGAACTTTCAGAGTGATTCATAACTTCTTTATTTTGTAATGGCTTATTTTTAAAGAAGGCAAAAGTCAAAGGGAAATCTCCTTTCTAAGAAAGATCTAGCTGCCATTTTTATCAATTATTACTATCATGTACATTTTCAAAAAAACTATGTCTATTCATAAATGAATTAACATCTTTGGTAATTTTATCTTGTCATTACATCAGAACCGTCTTTTATTCCATTTCAAACCATTTTGATAGATATCTACTCGCCATATCAGTTATGATAAAATACGGATAACATTATGATTCTTTTTTTGGAACATCTTTCACAAAAGGAATCTTTTCATTAAATCAGAAAGTCATTGAGGACGGAGAGTGTCATTGAATTGAAATCATTAACAGTTGAACATTTGGTTCAAAAGTTTTCATTGAAAGTGTTGACTGGAGAAAATAGACTACAACAAACCATTACACAGCCAAGATCTCATCGACCAGGTTTGGAATTCGTTGGTCATTTCGATTTTTTTCCAACTGAACAAGTTCAAATACTTGGAAGAAAAGAGATAACATATTTACATAAATTAAACATAGAAGAGCGTCAACTTCGAATTGGCAATATTGTCAAATATCACCCGCCTTGTTTTATTGTTACAGCCGGCCAGGAAGGACTAACATACTTGACCCAATATTGTACAGAAGAAGGAATTCCTTTGTTATGTACGAACGAACTAGAAACGACTTCTGAATTTATCACAAAACTTGATGCATATATGGTTAAAACACTAGCACCAGAAACAGCGATACACGGCGTTTGTGTAAACGTATATGGAATGGGCATTTTAATTCGGGGAAAATCAGGAGTTGGCAAAAGTGAAACCGCACACACTTTGATCGGCAGAGGGCACAGGCTTGTGGCTGATGATATCGTCGTGTTAAAAAAGCTTAGTCCGCGAACGATTCTCGGTACACATGACGAGAAAACGAAGGAATTTCTCTCCTTACGCAGTATTGGGCTGTTAAATGTGGTCCGTTTATATGGCAGAAAAGCTTTTCAGGATGAAACGAGGATTGCCCTTGATATTGAATTGACAAAATGGCAGAAGAATTCTCTCAATAATGAATTAGAGCATGAATCTATTTTCACAGAATACATGGGCGTTCAAATTCCTCATATTGAGATCCAGCTCCAGCCTGGTCGGGATGTGGCGGGGTTAATTGAAGCTGCTGCAAATAACTGGCTTCTGAAGCAGCAAGGGTACAGTGCTGCAGAAGAGTTTATGAAACGTCTTGAGTCTGAGTTTTAGTTAATATGTTTTACAAATGATACATAATCCAAACGGCGCTTTGTTTAAAAAGCGCCTGTTTAAAAATGGTTATTTAAGATTAACCGTGTTTGTAAGGAATGATGGAATTTCAATTTATTCATAGCTATTTTAAACGACAGATTTCAAGGGGTTTCTTATTTATTTTAAGCGTATGAGAAAAGAAATTAATTCCGTAAAATCTGGAATTGAGGAGTTCAATGCTTTAATAATCTGATTTGCACAGTTTTTCTCTCGGGTACCTCTATTAGACCTTCACTTTGTCAATTTGTGTAGCTTGATCTATCTAAAATTTTTTCACTCAATCATCATCATCATGATCGTCACTTTTTAGCCCCCTATTCCTCATATTGCAGCTTTTTTGTTAATAAGTATTTTAAAGTCATTATGCTTAATAAAAAAAATGTTAGTTGGAATGAAGTATTGATTGTAAAAAGAAATCATTTCTTTTATTAGTAGGAGGAGAAAATAAGTATGAATGCAGAGGAGAGTTTGGTACAGGTAAAAGTAGAAAAGGAAAAAACAAATGAGTTGCAGGTGATGTGGATTCTAGCAATATCAGGTTTTATTATTGTCTGTAATGTTTATACGATGGTACCAATTATAGACGTCCTAACTAGTGAGTTACATACCTCAAAAACAGTGGCTAGTTTGACTACCTCATCGTTTACTTTCTTCTATGCATTAGGATTTCTCTTTTTTGGTCCATTCTCAGAAATTTGGGGCAGACGTCATGTGATTGTATATGGATTATTATCAATAGCTGTTATTACATTTATCCTTTCCTTTGTTCATACAATTGAATGGATTATTTTCTTCAGATCTTTACAAGGAATTGCGGCTGCAACGTTTGCTCCTGTCGCCTTGGCTTATGTGTTCGAAATTTTCCAACCGCAAAAAAGAGCATTAACGATTGCATGGATAAGTACAGGTTTTCTTCTTTCTGGAATTTTAGGTCAAGTCATTAGTTCGTGGATTACACATTCTATAGGATGGAATTTTGTATTTGTGTTTTTTTCTGTAGTCTACTTCATCGTTTTTATATTAGCGTTCAAGGTCCTTCCTTCTAGCTCTAGTCATGTTTCTAATGTTCATTTAGTAACCTTCTACCGACAAATGTTCAGATTTACTAATCGTAATATTGTGAAAGGGTATATAATTGCCATTACGTTATTTTTATCCTTTGTTGCGATGTATGCTGCACTAGGCGGTTATTTAACTTTCAAATATGGACTTTCAGAAGAACAGATTCTTATAATCCGAATGATTGGGATCTTAGGAATGACTTTCACTTTGTTTTCAGGAAAATCCATTCGAACATATGGCTTAAAACAGACACTGATTGCTGGACTTATTTGTGCAGATCTTGGTCTCTTACTCTTATCAATTATGCCAAACCTTATTCTTCTTGTTGTCTCATCCGTCATTTTTGTAGCAGGATTTTCGCTCGTGATTCCAACGATGATTCAAGTAGTAGGTCATATCGGAGGTGCAAAGAGGGGCCCGTCCTTAACGATGTATACATTTCTTCTTTTTTTAGGCGCAAGTATTGGACCGTTTGTTCTTCAAGTTGGTGATTTTCGAACGATTTGCTTGATTTTATTTGGATTATTGGGAGTTTCCGTTATTTTGGCTTTGCTGCTCACTTTTAATAACGAACATTAACTAATTCGAAGCCATTCCATATTTTACTAGACCGAGAAAAGAATAATCATACTATTTTTTGTTTGCGGTAAAATGAAAGAAAGAGTAGACTATGCTCTACTCTTCCTCTATATTTTTCTACTTGTTTTGCAAAGTGTATAATTGATAAAGGACTTCTCATGAGCAAGATCGAGGCAGCGGTGTTATATTTATCGTTATCCATCGATCTCATTAATTGTTTCATTCTTTTAGTTCATTCTTTCAATCTATTATTCAGTCAATCACTTTCGTTTCAATAAAATTCAAAACATGTCCTCTTGAGGGTGCTGCTTGAATCGCCCCTTTTACAGAAGCAGTAAGCGCTCCGCTTGCATTTGCAAATGTCAGAATTTGCCTGTGATGTTCTTGAATTTTCTCTGAAAGATTTTCGGCTGATACACCTAATAACAACAATTCGGACAAAAATCCTCCGATGAAAGCATCCCCCGCCCCTGTCGTATCTGCGACAGTTACTTTAAATCCTTTCCCTTCATACTCTTCGCCATTTTTTAAAAAGATCGAGGCCCCCTCACTGCCCTTTGTATACACGACAGCTTTCACACTCCCAACAAAAAGCGAAGAGATTGCTGCTTTTTCTTCTTCAATACCTGTAATAAAAGTGAGCTCCTCATCAGATACTTTCACCAAATCAGCTAACGGCAAAAATTGCAAGATCGTTTCCCGGCAGCTTTCTGGATCAGGCCATAATGGAAGGCGGACATTTGGATCAAAGCTAATGATTCCGCCAATTTGACGGAAATCTTCAATCACTTTTTTATGTGTTTGCTTCATCGGACTTTCAATTAAATCCACAGAGCAGTAATGAAGGAAATCACCTGCTTTAAACCATTCTGACTTCACTTCCTGTGGTGTAAGCATTAAATCAGCCGCATTTTTCCGATAAAAATTAAAGCTTCTTTCGCCATGCTCATCAACGGATACGAAGGCTAATCCTGTTTCCCCTTCTTCTGACCGAATAATATAAGAGGAATCAACTCCATTTTCTTCGATAACGTCCAATAGAAAATCACCAAAGTGGTCATTTGCCATTTTTGTTAACATGACAGAGTGGCCGCCATATTTTGCAACAGCGATCGCTACATTCATTGGAGCACCTCCAGCAACACGCTCAAAACCTGTTACTTCTTTAAGGGATTTATTCTTTTGAACTGGAATAAAGTCAATTAATGTTTCTCCGATACAAAAAATCTTTTTCATTACGTCACTCACCTCAAAATAAGCGGGCACATAGTATGAATCACCCGCCACCATTTTTCACTTCCAAATATCTTTCAACGTCCAATACGTTAAATCCTTTATTTTCACATCATTATTTGTTGTGAAAAGCTCGAAACCAACTCTTTCTTCTTTCGGATACATACGGCTTGTCATCGTCACTTGACCATCATTAGCAAACACTTCAATTGAAGAACGATCAATGAAAATCCGTAACGTCAATAAACCATTTGCATCAAGGGCTGCATGTCTGATTCCATCTTCCTGCTTTCCACTTTTCGTGCAATCAAGCGTCAGCTTTTGTTGAGCGATGTCATATGTTAATCGTGTTTCTTCCCCATTCATTCCGCGAATTCTTACCCCTACCTGACCTGCCTTACTATTTGACAAGTCAAAGACCGACTTCACTTCCAGCAGCTCTTCATTTGTTTCTACCACATAATGATCTGAGAGCATTTGATCTTTGCACATTTGGTATTCTGCTTCACGGAGTAAGGTTAATTCCTCAACAGGATTCATGAGAATTTGATGATTAGCTCCTAATGTCACAACACGTGGTAATGTTAATGCCCCACACCAGCCATCAGCTTTTGTCGGCATATTCGCTTCCCACATATCCATCCAGCCGATCGCAATTCTGCGCCCTTTGCTGTCTAAAAAGGTTTGCACCGCATAAAAGTCATGGCCCCGATCCAATTCAGTGAAGGTACCATGGTCAAATTGATTTGTTTCATACTTGTAGTCACCTACTAAATAACCAGTTTGGAACAAATTATTAAAGTTTTCACCGTCTGCTTCGATCCCTTGAGGTGAAATCATTAACACATGTTTACCGTCCAATTCAAAGAAATCCGGGCATTCCCACATAAATCCTAATGTTCCGTCACTTTGGGCAAGAACCCCGACATATTCCCATTTTCTCAAATCAATTGACTTGTATAAGATGACTCTGCCGATTTGCTCTTTTGTCGCATTTCCTAAGATCATATACCAAGTGTCATGATGCTTCCATACCTTTGGATCACGGAAATGGTGGGCACTATCTGCTGGCGGTTCGGCAATAATAGGGTTTTCTCCGAACTTTTCAAAGGTCACCCCGTCTCGACTCAGGGCAATATTTTGATTTTGATAAAAGAGATCTTGCTTTTTGTCTATATAATGATGTCCTGTATAAATTAACGTTAACTCACCATCATTATCAACGGCACTCCCTGAAAAACAGCCATCGACGTCACAAGCATCTCCTGGTGTCAAAGCAATAGGAAGATGTTCCCAATGAACAAGATCCTTACTTTTCACATGTCCCCAATGCATTGGACCCCAATTTTCATCATATGGATGGTGCTGATAGAATACATGATATTCTCCCTTATACTCTACTAATCCATTCGGATCATTTATCCAGTTTGCTGGCGCCATGATGTGATACCCTAGACGAAACTGCGGATTTACTTTCTCCTTTGCTTTTTTGAGCGCTTTTTCTGCTTGTTGAATTCTACTAGTTACTACCATTTTTCTGCCTCCTAAATAGCCTTTTTTATGTGATCTGCTTGAAAATTCGGTTTATGATCATTTTTAGAGTTTAATAGGGTAAAGATTGATAGAATTGTAAAACACAATACCATGATTCCCATTAACATATATGAATAACGGAACCCGATGCTATCGTATAATACACCAGCAATCGGCGAGAGAATCGATGCACCTACCTGTGATGCAAACTGAAAACCAACAAGATACAATACGGATGATAGGCGTGTATCAAAATTTGCTGCTAAATATTTAAAAATGGCGATTAGCATGATTGGCAGTTCTAAAGCATGAATTAATTTCATCCCTGAAATCCCAATTGGCCCAATAACCATACCTGAACCGATAATTCTGAATGCCATCAAAAAGCCAGCTAAAATCAAACTGTTTTTTGCTCCTAATTTATTGACGATAAATGGAGCTAAAAACATCATCCCTGCTTCAAGAAACACTTGGAATGAATTTAAGTAACCGAATACTTGATTTCCAAATGCTTCTGTTGGAAATAATGAAGCATAATATAATGGGAATTGCTGATCGTAAACACTGTACACACATGTTACTCCGACAACATACATCATTAAAAACCAGAAATCTTTTAAAAGAAAAAGCTGGCCAACGTCTTTTAATGTGATGGATTCTGCTTGATCTAACTCTTGATTTGTCATTTCTACTTTCACTGATAGAATGATAGCAACTAAAATAAGTGCTGAAACAGATGCAACCCAGAAGTTGATGTTCGGGTTGATATTAAATAATTGTCCTGCAAAAAAAGTAGCTGCTGCCCAGCCTAATGAACCCCACATTCTTGATTTTCCCATATTCGAAATTGTATTTACGGCCGATTTTTTCAATGTATGACTCGATAGCACCAATACCCGCCAGAAAAGCAATCCCTAAATAAAGTCCTCCAACAATTGCGCCCAGCATGACATTGTATTGCAATAAAGGGCCATATACGTAAATATAAAACGGTCCGACAAAGACGAGCATGACACTAATAAAAAATAAAATATTTTTCTTTAATCCTATTTTGTCAGATATATAACCATATAGAGGCTGCATACACAAGGCAAAGATAGCGTTTACAGAAAAGATAATCCCAGTTGAAGCCCCGCTCAAATTCATTTCTTGACCTAACCAAATGGAAAATAGTGAATAACTAGATGACCACGTAAAAAAGAAAAAGAAAAAATAAGCACTTAATTTCCAATAAAGACTTTTTGAATCTGTCATGTTTATTGCTCCTTTTGAAATGAGTTAGAAACTGATAAGTAAAACGAAAGCACTTTCAACATCAGTTTATGTCAACCGGTTTCATATGTCAACCCGTTGACATAAACTTTTAAAAAAAACACTGCCTGCGGCAATGTTTTTACACGGTAGATCCTTCTAATAACTTTACTGGGAGTCTGGTTTGGAGCGGGATATCACTAAAATCTCCCTCGATTTCTTTTATTAATATCTCTACGGCTGTTTTGGCAATCGATGCAATCGGCTGCTGAATGGTTGTCAATTCCGGAAGTAAGATTTGACTTGTTTCTGTACCGTCATATCCGACGACCTTCACCTGTCCTGGAACTGATAAACCGCGCTTTTTTGCCTCTGTTATAAATGAAGCTGCAAATAAATCATTACTTGCAAATAAGCCATCAATATCCGGACATTCATTAAATATTTGACTAATGACTTGCTGCTGACTTTGCTTATCAAAAACTTCTGGTATTTCGAATGTAATCGGGGTTCTCCCATTCTTCATCATGACATCCTCATACGCTTTCCTTCTTAACATTGCTGGTGTTTCCAGTTCTTTTTGTCCATTAATATGAATAATCGACTGGCATCCTTTGGAAATTAACAGCTCTGCAGCCATTTTTCCTCCCTCATAATTATCAGAGCTAACAACAGGAATTGTTTCTGATAAATGGCGGTCAATCGCAACAACAGCAAGGTTCTGCTTATGATAATTGATAATACCGCGGTTATGTGTACCAACAATAATCCCATCAACTTGGTTTCGCATAAGCATTTCGAGATACTTTTCTTCTTTATCTATGCGATTTAAACTATTGCAAAGTAATACCTTATACCCTAGTGAAGCACATATGTTTTCAATATGAAAGGTTAGTTCTCCAAAAAAGGGATTACTCGTAGTAGGTAAAATAATTCCGATTAGATTGGATCGTTTATTAAATAACGAACGAGCAACATCGTTTGGAAAATAATTAAGTTCATTCATTGCTCTATGGACATTTTCTCTAGTTTCCTCACTTATATAGCCGCGATTGTTTAATACGCGTGAAACGGTTGTTGGTGAAACACCAGCACGTTTCGCCACATCACTAATTTTCGGTTTCATTCTATTTCCTCCATCTGCTCATAAAACATATGATAAATAATTTTAAGAGTTGGTTTTTATTATATTCCGGATTCACTCTCATTCATGCAGATATGTATAATCTCATTATAGCAAAAAGCACGACTAAAAGATGATGAATACTTGTTATCATTCCTTTCAGCACTAGCTTAAACTGCAGCTTCTCCCTCGGTACACCAATAATTAGACTTCATATCCTCAAAATACAGCTTTGTATACAATTGATCCAATACACCGTTATAATAGCCAAAAAGATTACGAAGCTTTTTCCTTTTTGTTGCTTGAAAGGTTATTTTTATCGCCAGGATTCCGAGGTTGAGCAGCTCTTTTTCATCATAGTATCGTTTGATATGTTTGATCTGGCTTAAATAGATACCATAAAGGCGATTAATGGTTTTTTTCTCTTTTGTAAAGCTATGACACATCGCTCGAAATGACTCATATGGAAACAAAATGGGTCCATCATACGTATTATTATTTTTTAGATTGTTTAAAGAAGATGAATTGTTTTTTGGTGTGACATGTTCCGTCATGGCTTGTGTGACATGTTCATTTTCAGCCTCTTCCACATAGGGCTGAATCACAATTGCATTTGAGGTTTGCTGCTGATCACTGTTTCGTTTCATAGGATATTGTTTAATGATTCCAAGTTGTTCAAGTTCATGGCAAACACGAATAATGGTCCGTCTATTTTTCCCAACCAGTTCACCAATTTTATTTTTCGCTAAATAAGAGACACCTAAATATTTGACACTGTATCTTCCTAGTAATTTTAAGACGGTGATCATTGTTTCTGTGAGGGTGCCGCTATGACGTGTGATGTGATGATAGATAGATTGATTTAATTCTTCAATCGTGGAAAATGTACTTAGTGCTTTATATGTATCTGTGCAAGCGATTTTTGTAATGGCTTTTTTCATAAGTGATAACCTCCCTAAAATCCTTCATAGGGTATATAGGAATTTAGCACTTATTGAGTAGCGTCATTTTTCTTTTTTTTGTGATTTTTTTCATAAGCAGTTTTCGCAAACTTTGTTGCTATTTACCAAGTTGTGCGATGTGGTTGATTGCAGCGAGAGGATGCTCGCTTTTCGCGGCGCGGGCGGTGTGCCTCCTCGGCTTAAACGCCTGCATGAGACTCACCAGTTCCCTACTCCCGCTAGAGTATCGCAATCTGCTCCAATCAAGCTTAAATAGCTTCGTTTTAAAGCTTTAAAAGAATAGCAAAAAAGGCTTCTCATATGTTCAATGAACACAGAGAAACCTTCAACTTAGTCTTCCACTAAACAGCGATTGTTTTTTTCTTCTCTTGACTTTTTTGCTTACGAAAATCATAAAGCGTCATGAAAATGACAATCACAAAACAGATGCTTGATAGTTGAAAAACAGTTCCTAAATCAACAAATGCTGAAACAACCCCTAAAAGAATGGCACTTAATCCAAGCCCAAAATCAATTGCTGAATAAAACATCCCATTAGCCGTTCCACGTTTTTCTGAAGCTGTCTTTGATAAGACCCATGCTTGCAATGCTGGCAGAAGCGATCCATATCCAGCACCAAATATGGCACCAGCCAGAATAAGCATTCCAACAGAATACGTATAGGATAGAACCCATAAGCCTGCGATTGTTAAGACTGAACATATCATGATCAGAGTCCAAGGACCTTTCCTATCAAACCACTTCCCTGAAATCGGGCGTACAGCAGTAGCCATGATGGCATTGCAAAAGTAATATAAAAAGATTTGATCAATTCCTCGTTCTTCGCCAAAAATCACGATAAAGGTGACAATCGCGCCGTAGCCAAACGTGGTTAATATCGTTACTAGTGCTGGATACCAGCTATCTCTTGTGAACAATGAGTTAATAAAAGAAAATTCCTTAAAATTTAACGTTTTAGCTTGAACAGATGTTGGTGTATGATATTTCCCACTTGCTAAAGTCACGATTCCAAGCAAACCAATGATCACTGATCCAGCAATCATTGCGTGAAATCCAAAGTTTTGATAGATTAAGATTCCTAGACTAGGAGCAATAATCATTCCAATTGTAGCAGATAATCCAAAATAACCGATTCCTTCACCAATACGTTTGGATGGAACTAGCTCAACAGCTACCGTTCCATTTACAGTTGTCGCACATCCCCATACAATCCCATGAACAAAGCGAATCACAAGGAATAAGATGATCATCGATGAAAAGGTATATGTAATCGTTAAAAGAAATAAAGCAATGGCTCCGACTACGACAAGCCATTTGCGGCTGCTTGATTCCAACAGAAATCCAATAAACGGCCGAGCAATGATTGCCGAGAATGCAAATAATGTTGTGACAAGTCCAACCTGAAAATCAGTTGCCCCTAATGCTTTTGCTTGTGGCGGCATGGTAGGTAATAACATCATAAAACTCATAAATAAAAAAAAGTTGCCAATAATAAATAAAAGAAAAGATTTCGTCCAAAGGACAGGTACATCTTTGTTTATCAATTTAACTCCTACTTTCAGAAATTGCTATCACCCATTATACTATAGAATGTAGTGTGAAGACTCGATTGTTTATAATTGGCAATCAAATGAATGAGAATGGATCTCTGCCTTTCCATTATTCATTTGTATAAATAAGAATAGAACAAGACCTTTATAAGATCTTGTTCTATTATTTTGCCGGTGAATTCATGATGTATATCATGACATAATCTCCTGTAATGCTTGCTGTAAATCAGATCGTGTTTTTAATTCATCACCAATTTCAATACCGAGTTCAATCATTGTATCTGCAATTTCCGCACTGATTCCAGTTAGAATAGTTGAACAGCCTAAAAGTTTAATTCCTTTAACAATTTTAAATAAGTGGTTTACGACTGCCGTATCGACATATGGAACAGCGGAAATATCAATAATTAATTGTTGGGCTTTTAATTCTTTTACTTTTACAAGTGTTTTTTCACGAATTTTCTTTGCACGATATGTATCGACATTTCCGACAATTGGCAGGATGCATACTTTTTCAGTAAGTGGAATAATTGGCACAGATAATTCATCCAATGTTTGACGATGGCTATTAAGCATTTCATCCTTGTAATTTACATAGTAAGCAGTATACGAATCAATAAACATATCAATAATGTCATTCACTCTTCGCTCCAGCTCAAAAAACTCTTCCATATCAAGTGTAGAGTTGGTTTCTGAATAAAATGCTTTGATCGCACTCCAAATAACTCCACGACTAGATTGAAAAATCTCCCATGCCATATGTATAGGAAAATCTGTTTTTGCTCGGTGGATTCCCATTTCTTTCGCTATTTCCATCACTTCATCTGTTTTTAAATGGAAGATATGATCTGCGACAATTTTAAAAAGTGGATTCCCTTCAGTTTCATAGGTTTCCAAATCACCGCTGCCATCTAAGAATTTGGCAATATAGCCTTTATTCTTTTTAATATATTGAAGCCATTCTTTCGTATAAACCTTTAGATTTTGATTCAAAAATTCGGATAAACTGCTTTCCATATCAATGACAGATGACATCGTGTTTCCTCCTTTATATTGAACATGTTTTTTTTGATTCTTTAAAAAGGAAAGATGAAAGGTCGTTCCTTGACCCTCCTTGCTATTTACATGGATTTTGGCATGATTATTTTGAACAGCATTAAAAACTTGAGCAAGCCCCATTCCTTTTCCATCTTGTTTTAATGTAAAAAACGGTGTTCCTAAAAGTCTGAGCTTGTCCTTTGGTATCCCAACCCCAGTATCTGAAATGGTAATATGTATGTTTTGAATATCCTCATATTCATTCACAACCAATGTCCCGCCATCAGGCATTGCTTCAATGGCATTTTTGATTAAATTAAAAAACGCCTTTTTTATTTGATCTTTTTTGCCAATAATGTTGGCATTTTTATTTTCAAAGTTTTTAACCACTTTTATATGATAAAGCTGGTTTTGAAATAATAGGATTGTGGATTCTAATTCCGTACATAAATTTAATGGGACGGCTTGTTCAACACCAAACTCCGGTTTTGACACACTCATTAAATCATTTAATGTGATGATGGCACGTTCTAATTCACTTTGTGCGATATTTATATATTCCGTGTTATACGTTTTATCCAATAATTGCAGAAAACCTTTTACAGCTGTTAAAGGATTGCGTACTTCATGTGCAATACCTGCGGCCATTTCTCCAATAGATGATAATAGACTATGATTCCAGTTATTTGGTTCTGACAGGTTTTGCAATTGATTAACGTGGAACATATATATATAAATCTTTTCAAGCTTTTGTTCATGAAACGTTTTATGAAATAAAAAAAAGTATTGCTGTGCATCAATCGTTAAAATAAATTGATTTGACCTACCCATAAAGCAATCATGAAGATTGGACTTTAATTCCTTATTTGTTATACATTGAAAAAGGTTCTTTGAATGCTCGTTTCTACGATCAAGTAACAATTCTTCTACTTCTTTGGTCACATGTTGTATATTTCCATCTGGGGCAAGTTCAATGACTCCATAATTCACTCTATGTTCGGCTATTGAATTTATCATTATGCCTAACCTGCCTTTCATCAAAACACTTGACAACTCTAACCTTAGTTCCGGCATTTTTTGTGCTTGAAATATGAAATTCATCCATCATCCGTTTTACGCCTGATAGTCCTAAACCAAGCCCTTTTTTGGATTTAATTTCATTATTCATCACCTTATCAATTTCTGAAATACCGGGGCCTTTATCAATTGCTGTTACTTCAATTCCATAACCACTTAGTGGAGTGATAAAAACCTCCCCAGTTCCTGCATAGTAAACAATATTCCGAGTTAACTCCATAATTGATACGACTAGCTTTGTTTGCTGGCTTTTCGTTAAACCATATTCCTCTGCAACTCTTTTCCCAACTGTGCTAGCCATATACACATCATTTTCATTTGTAATAACAATTCTGTACATGCTTCCCTTTGTTCCTTTACAATTTTTCCAATTCTAAAAATCTAATAATGAACAAATCTTTCATTCTCGGAAATAGTCTATGAAATGAATAAATCTAAAATAGAAAGCGCTTTCCAAAAATCTTTAATAAATGACAATTTCTTCCCTAGCTATCCTAAATATACAAAATTTTTCATTTATTTTCAATATTTTTATAATGATACCTTTCTTCGTAAATAAAAAGAGAGACTCTCCTTATATTTAGGAGTGTTTCTCTCTTCCAGGGCTAAATTAAATCAGGTTATCTATCACTCTATCATCTGTCGTTAAAATAAAATCGGTATGAATATAGGCAGAGCCAAACAAGTTTTGCAGATCCTCGTAGTTAAATTGACTTGCATTTATGATTGTATCATTTTCCAAATAAAGATAAATCGTAAAATACGTATGTAAAAATGCCAAAAATTCATCTACACTTGTGCCTAGTTTTTCAATATATTCACTATTAAATTCGATAAATCCAATCGTCATGTCACTATGATTAAATATATCGATCATCCCTTTTAAAACAAAAGCTTCATACCCTTCTACATCTACCTTAAAAAGAACAGTACCGTATGGATCATCCTTCTTAACTAAAGAATTAATCGTGATCGCTTTAACAGATTCCTTTTCGATCATTTTATGTGCGGGCATATATGAAGCTGAAGATGTCCCTGACCAATGCTTATCGATAAAAAAAGGTATTTCTTCATCATCTTTATCTGAGGCGATGGCATTAATAATTTCTATTTGTGATTTATTTGGATGGACGTCACGAGATTTGTAGATAAATTTTAACAGATGACGATTGGCTTCAATTCCATAAACCTTTGTATGTTCAGGATATGTGGTCGAAAAGATACATTCTCCATAATTAACCCCTACGTCAATTATTAAATCTGGTTTGATGTCACTTACTGCTTTTCCCCAAAAATTCGTCAGCCGCTTTTGTGTCATTCCATTGCTGATTAGCAGTGCTCTGCCACGGTTTTCCTCTGAATTTACAAATAAAACCATTGAAGAAGGCAGCACGATTTTGTTTGGTAATTTACTAATATTTAATGTCTTATATTTTAGTAAAATCCCTAAATCAATTAGAAATTTCCACGTTTTTGGGTATTGCTCCCACATTTTCATCAGTAATGGTTTTCGAACTGATGCTTTGGTTATCATGTTGTACCTCCTGCATATTTAACGTAAATCGAGACTTTTTTCATAAGTGGGCTTTTCTTTCTCCTTAACTGATAGGCAGCATAACATATTGGGGTTATCTATTTATTTGCTATTCTAATGAATTCTTACAATCATATAAAATTCCTTCTATTAAACATGTAGATTAACAAAATATTTACATACAATTAATAAATTTAATGAAAAACTTCATTGTATTGCACAAATTGGACATCAGCCTACTTGACATATATTATGGAAGGCATGATCACACCTTAATTAATTAAATAAAGAGGTACTATGCATTGGCTGTACTTTCGCCGAAGGATCAATATAAGCTTTGGCATTATTAACTGCAGTTGGACCTTCACCAAACCCCGATGCAATGAGTTTAACTTTGCCATCATATGTGCAGATATCACCTGCTGCATAAATGCCTGGTATATTTGTTTCTTGCTTAGAATTGACGATAATGCTATTTTTCACAATAGAAAGTCCCCATTCTTTTATCGGACCAAGAGATGATACGAAGCCATAATTAACAATTAGGTCATCTATGTCGATACCTTCTTTTTCTTGAGACTTCGTATGTTCCAAAATAATTTGATGAATGTTTTCGCTTCCTATTAATTCTGAAGGTATGTAAGGTGTTTTTACTTCAATCGTTGAATTCATTAATAGTTCTACACTATGCTCATGGGCCCGAAATTTATCTCTTCGATGAATGAGTGTAACTTTTTCAGCGATTGGTTCTAACATAAGAGCCCAATCAACGGCAGAATCTCCGCCACCAAGGATGGCTACTTTTCTGCCTTTAAATTTGTTCATATTGTCAACAAAATAGTGTAAATTCTTCCCTTCATACTGCACAGCATCTTCTAGTTCCAGTTTACGTGGTTGAAAAGCGCCATTTCCTGCGGTAATAATCATAGATTTTGAGAAATGTATAGCTAGATTTGTTGTAATTTTAAAGTATCCATCAGCTTGCTTTTCAATGTGTTCAACAGCTTCCTCAAGACAAATAGTTGGTTGAAAGACTTGCATTTGCTCTTTCAAGTTCTCGATTAATTGTTGGGCTCTTATCTTTGGAAATCCAGCTATATCATAAATGAATTTTTCAGGATAAAGCGCTGAAAGTTGCCCACCTAATTGGGGAAGACTTTCAATGATTTTTACCTTCGCATTTCTCATGCCGCCATAAAAAGCTGTAAAGAGACCTACTGGACCTCCGCCAATAATTGTAATGTCAAAAACGTTGTTTTCTTCTGCCATTTATCGTCACCTCTATCTATTCACTAACATTCTATTAATTTAGAATTATCTGTTTCATCTATTTAAATTTACAAGGATAACTTATCAAATGCATTTAAGGCAACTTTAATCGAACTAGTTGGACACCCTTCTGACGCATCTTCTAAATCGTCCTCTAATTCATCTGGAACGCAGGTTTTTCCTTCATTATTATCAAGTGTAACAAACGCAATTCCCTCGTCATCATATTCAAAAATATCTGGAGCTGCTGCACCACATGCTCCGCAAGCAATACAAGTTTCTTGATCTACTATCGTATATTTTGACATTTTTGTTCACGTTCTCCTCTCTTTACCTTACTTATATCGTGATGTTCGTATGAGTTTGTAAAAATTCGATGATGGTAGAATTAAATGCTTCAGGATTTTCCTGATAACATAAGTGTCCACCATTTGGGATGATAACTAGCTGTGAGTTTTTTAATTGATCGTAAATGGCTGCTGCTTCCTTTACAGGGGTTACAGAATCTAGCTCCCCGCACATAACAAGAACAGGAACATCTATAGAGGGTAATACATCCATTTGATTCAAATCATAGAGTGAATAAGCTACTGCACGATATCCCGCTGGTCTTACTTGTACCATAATTTCTTTTACTCTTTGAAACACTTCTTTTGACGCATATGGAGATAGTAAAGCTTTTATCCTTTTATCCGCTATTTCCTCAGGATCAAGATTTCCAATCGAAAATAATCGATCTTTTAATTTCTGCTCATTCACATTAGAGTCTAGAGCAGCAGCACCTCTTGTTGGATCAGCTAGTATTAGCTTTTTTATCTTATGTGGATAAAGGGTACAAAAATCGATTGCAATTGCTGCACCCATTGAATGCCCAAGAAGGTAAATCTTCTCTAAATTCAGCTGTTCCAGCATACCATTCAGTACACGTGCGAACTGTTTGAAATTTCTAAATTCTATATGTGGATTTGAACTTTTCCCATATCCTGGTGCATCCCAAGCAATGACCGTATAATGATTCTTTAACATCTGTATTTGCTCTCTCCAAGACTGTGAATTATTGCTCATACCATGCAGCAAGAATAAAGGTTCTCCATTACCTTCTATTTCATAATAGATACTTAAATCTGCTACTTGTACGTAGGGCATACTATCAGTCCCTTCTATTTGTTTTAGCACCATCACAAAATTAAACATTTTTATGTATCAAAGTGTTCCAGCAGTTCAATAATCACGTTATATGTTGATGTCGTGTCCATATATGCATACCGGCCTTTTCCGTTATAAAAGTTTCTGTCTGAATGACCGGATAACCCATTTCTTCCAACAGCTTGATTTTTGCCGCCATATCTTTCACAACGAATGATATATGGTGAACACCTTCTCCATATGTCTCAAGATGATCCTTCCACGTGCTTGGGGAATCACCCGGCTCAAACAATTCAATTTGTATGAACGGGGTTTTTAGAAACATATACCTTGCTTTTCCCTCAGTAGGAATACCTTTATAAATGACATTTGTTTTTTCAGGTCGACCAGAATTGATAACTGGTGGTTTATCAATACCAAGAAGTTTACAGTAAGCATCTGCAGCTTGATCTAGATCTTTAACAACAAATGCAAGTTGTTCCACTTTATTTGTTCCTAATAGCGGCTCTATGCTAGGATCTTCCGATTTTTCACATTCAGTTTGTCTTGGCTCTTCATTTTCAAGCAATTCAATTAACGTTTTATGATCATCCGCTGTATCTATATATGCATATCGGCCGTTACTCGAGGTAAATTCCCCTGTTTGTATGACTTGGTATCCGCTTTTATCCATCACATTCATTCTCTTTTGAATGGAGTCAACATCAAATGCAATATGATGAATTCCTTCACCTGTCGTATTTAAAAACTCACGCATTGTTCCTGGGTTCATATCCGGTTCAATGAGCTCAAATTGAACTGTTGGCGTATTTAGAAATGCTAGTTTAGATTGTGAATTTGTCGGTTCGCCTTTATACACAACTTTTGAAACAGTACGATCACCAGTCAAAAAAGGCTCGACCTTCTTAATCCCTAACAATCTTGTAAAAGCTTCATTTGCAGAATGTATATCTTTTACAACAAAGGCAAGCTGATTAATCTTGCTGTTACCTAGTAATGGTTCAGTCAAGCGTATCTAAACCCTTTCTAGCAATCTATTTCGTTACATTACACATCAGCCAAGTCCACGTACTGACAAACCGCCATCACTGGAAATGACCTCACCAGTAATCGCACGTGATTCATCGGATGCTAAAAGTACATATGCTGCAACATGATCTTCCGGCATCTGTGCAAGTTGAAGAGGATTTCGTTTTTTAATACTGCTTGCTTTCGTATCATTATCGACAATTTTCACATATGGATGCAGTGGCGGAATAACAGTTAGTGCTGTCAATGTGCCGCCTGGTGCAACTGCATTTACCCGAATATTTGGCGCAAGCTCGAATGCAAGCTGGCGCATCAATCCGATTTGAGCATGCTTGCTTGCTGTGTACCAAACGCCCCCGCCATCAGGATAGAAGCTTGCACCAGATACAGAAAATATGATATTTCCATTCGTTTTTAGCAATTCTTTAAGTGCTGCTTTCGCGCCAAAAAATGAGCCTTTCACGTTAATATTAAGAAGAAAATCATATGCGTCAGAAAGCGCCTCAGGTGTTACATCTGCAAATTTAGCGAATCCATCAAATACACCAGCATTCGCAATAAAAACATCTAGCTTTCCAAATTGCTCAACAGTGGCTTTGACAGCTTGTTCATTGTCTTCGTATTTGCTTACATCTCCCTGAACGGTTAAGATATTCCCCCCAAATTCTTCTTTCATTTTCTCTAATCTATCTATGGAACGCCCCATAATGCTTACTTTTGCTCCTTCTCGTATAAAACGTCTTGTGACAGCTTCGCCAATTCCTGAAGCACCGCCTGTTATTAACACTACTTTATTTTTTAAAAGCATATTCAAATCCCCCTTTTTGCAGTTAAACAAAGATAGCAAGATTTCTAGTATTGATGGTTGTTTGATCGACAATAAAAACTCTTTTCGATAATTTCCATTTGCCATCTTCAAACGTAAATTCATCATTTCTTTCACCAGAAATTAAATCATGATGAATATCCGTACTGCGGCTTCGATATATAAGCAAATAGCTCTTTACAACAGCTTTTTCTCCCTCAGCATACTCTCTAACCATCACATTGCTGACAAATCGACGAGTTCTAGAAGGAGGAATTTCCGCCCATGCATAATCTGTCTTTAAACGTTCTAATCGGAGCTTTAACAACTCAATATCATCATTAAATGTAAACATGTCAGTAGAATAGTCCGGGCGTTCTGTCCCTTCTTTATTAACACGAACAGGCATTTGATAGCGCAAGCTTGAGTGCATTAAAGCAAACCAATCATCAAATTCAATATTGTCAAGGTATTCCGCTTCTTTATTTAGCCACTGTTCAAATTCATACTTCACAAGTATTTGTTCCAAATTCATATTCCCCGCTCCCCCCATCACTTTGTCATTAATTCCAGCCAATATTTGTAGAAATTCCTCTGGCTTGCTTCCGTGAATTTATCATCAAAAACGACACCTGGTCCGATAAACTCTACTGGTTCACGATGAAGGCCCATCGTATAGTTATAGGTTAAGTTTTTGTGGAAAGGCATAGGGCCGGAAGCAGCTTCTGTTATATCTGTAAATACTTCCGTGTCATCCTGCTCAAAAATACCTGATGGACTAAATGTTAAGATAAACGAATCTCGTGAACGATCTTTCCATTCTTGAGGGGCATTTTTTTCAACAAGCATCCAAGCGATGACTTCCATCTTATTAAACCCTAGCGGGCGCCACATTCTTATTGACGTGTTAGAAATTAACTGGTCTTTTATTTTTGTATGGGAAATTAAAAATGATAAGTTCGGAAAAATGTTTCCAATCATATTTTTCAAGTTTGCTAGTACTTCATACTGCCCTTCAGACAAATTATTTTTATATTCATCTTTCAATTCTTCCGGGAAAGCAAAGTCAGGGTTAGGTGTTCCGAGGTTTAATCCATGTCCGTTTTCAGTATAAATTTGATATCCTCTCTTTGAATACGTTGCATTTGGCACCATGCCAAGTTTTGCGATGGAACCATGGGTGACCATTGTATGATAGGAATCACCAACAAAATTATCAGAACCCACTTTCCAGTTTGAATTCACAACAAACCGTTGCGGAGCACCAATGACTTCCATTTCCGCACGACCTACAACAATATCTAAATACCATTTGAAATCACCAAGAAACTCTTCAAGTGGCTCTGCCTCATCATTCCATGTTCCAAATAAGAGACCTTTATACGATTCAAGTTTCACCTTGTGAAGACTCATCTTTAAGCGATCAAGCGTACTGCCATAGATATTTTTTTCAAGGGGAACACCGATAAGCTCACCCGTATTTTTAAAGTTAAATCCGTGATATGGACAAGTAAATGAAGACTTATTCCCTTTGTCAGCACGGCATAGTTTCATCCCCCGATGAGTACACATGTTATGAAAAGCATGAATTTCCCCTTCTTTATCTCGTGTAATAATAATGGAATATCCTGAAAGTTCACGTGTCATAAAGTCCCCAGCGTTTGGCACTTCGGATTCATGCCCTACAAACACCCATGTTTTCAAAAAAACTTTTTCATGTTCTACATCGTAAACTGTTGGATTCCCAAGGAGGTAAGCAGGAATTATGCCTTTCTCTGGCTGAACCGTTTCCCGTATATAATGGATCAATTGCTCCCTTGTCATCTCGTCTAATGATTTCTCTGTTTTTAGCATCTTTATATTCCCCCTTCGCAAGCTTTAACTTTTCTTTTCTTTATCCCACATGAACCGTCTTATCTTTGTTTTGGAGTGTAGCCAGCACACTTAATGCTGCTAAATAACTTGTTTTTGGATTATTTGGCATCGGATCATTTTCGACTTCAAGCTTTAGTTTTCCAAAAGAACCTGTCGCTTCTATTAAATGGCTGTTTTTTACTACTTCTGGATCTGCAATCATTTTCACTGTCGTTTTTTCAGAACCAAGACCCGCTAATGATAATACAATCGCCACATTCATATTTCTCGGAAACAGCTTAATGGCTTCGGCAGCAGAGCCTTCAAAAATAACGGTTTCTTTATCAATTGAAGTTGCTGATGACAATGCTCGAGGAGGTTTTCTCGTTGTGATTGAAACAGCATCAAGTTCATTCAAGGCTTTTGCTGATTTAAGGACATCCAGACCACCAATTGCTCCAGATGGGAGGAATACATTCACATGATGCTGCTGACTAACTTCCCGAATTCTTTCTGCAAAAGCATCATCTGCCATCACACCAATACTGCTTAAAACTAAATCCTTCCCGCCTTCAAGTACTTTACATCCATATTCTTTAGCAGCTTCAATTGTCGCCGCTTCAATCACCATATCCAGATTAGAATCAAGAAATGAACCGAAATCCCGATAGAATTGTGTCCCGTATTTGTCAGCTAAATGAGCTGCGCTTTCTTCACGGCGGCCGTAAATGGAAACAATTCTGCCACCTTGAAGAAGTCCGTCTTTATTAATTGCTTTAAGCAGGAATTCACCAATATTCCCACACCCAATCAATCCCAATCTCATCTTCTTTCATCCTTCCTAATCAGCAAATCCATATGAATCTGCAAATAGTTCCAGACTGCAATGTCTTGTTTCCCGGGAAACACCACTTTCTTTTAGACCTGGAAAGTCGATAGCCAATTCACTAAATACAGTATGGTTATTATGAAAAACAGCTCCAGCCTCAAGTCTGTCTGCCATTTCAATCGCTAATTCTTCATTTTCTGTCCAAACGGATGCCCGCAATCCAAATTCACTATCATTCGCATAGTCTACAACTTCTTCTAAACTTGAAAATGGCAAAATTGGAATGACTGGACCGAATTGTTCCACACGGACTACTTCGCTTTGCTGATTCACCCCAGTTACAATAGAAGGAAGCATATAATATCCTTGATTCCATGTTTCCGGGTTAAGCTGAATGCCAGCTGTGATCACCTTTCCTCCTGCTTTAACTGTGCGCTCAAGCAATCCATTAACATAATCAAACTGTGCTTGATTATTTAGTGGCCCCATTGTGACATCCGGTTGAATACCATCCCCAACAACCACCCGTTCAAACTCTTTTGTTAATTTTTGTAACACTTCATCATAACGCGATTCATGGACATATACTCGTTTAATAGCTGAACAAACTTGGCCAGCTGCTCGTAATATCCCTATTTTCAAGCGTTTGATCGCTGCTTCATCCATGTTTGCATCCTCAAAAATAATCGCTGGATCATTACCTCCAAGTTCCATGTAAACCTTTTGGAGTTTTCCGGCAGACTTTTTCATAATATCTTTACCAGTTTCAGTACTGCCGACAAAAGCAACAGTGCGGATACGAGAGTCTGAGCAAAGGATATCACCGATTACTTTTCCTGAACCTGTCACAATATTTATCACACCTGGCGGAAAATGTTCAGCGACTACTTTTAAAAACGTCATAATGGTTAAAGGGCAATTTGTTGCAGGTTTTACGACAACGGTATTTCCTGCTAAAATAGCCGGTATGACTCTTTTAAATGTTAGAATCATCGGGGAATTCCAAGGTGTAATCACTGCCGTAATGCCTCTTGGTCTTCTTCTCACCTGGACTTTTTGATTTCCCTGAATAACTTCCGGCTTCCACCAATTAAGAAGCTCTGCAGCACTCCCCTTCATCACTTCAACACAACGTAATAAATCTTTTTTAGCTTCTACAAGTGTTTTCCCATTCTCTCGTACAAACAATGTGACATTTTCCTCAATGGTTTTTGCTAATTCTTCTGCTGCAGCATTCATTCGTGTCGCTCTGTCTTCTATATTAAATCGAGACCATGTTTTAAAAGCATTTTCTGCTGCGGTGATTGAATCATTTACGATATCTTCAGAACATATCGCTACTTGTCCGACTACCTCTGCCGTGTTTGCCGGATTAATTACATCGGTTGTTTCCTTTGTTTCTTGCCATTCACCATTCACAAGATATTTTCCTGAAACAACTGGAAATGTTGAAATCATTCTCCATCCTCCTCGCTTATAATTTTTTAGGTTTAAATGCTTCGGCAGCTCCTGGAGGTCCACCGAAAGGCTTTGCCATTGGCCCGACAGCTTCCATATCTACTACAATCATTGAAGGTTTACGACTTTCTTTTGCTTTTTTCAGTTCACTTACAAATTCATCTCCACAACCAATCCGGACAGCATCAAAATGCATAGACTCCGCAAGTTTTACAAAATTTGGACTTAATAAATCAACAGCTACTTGCCGTCCATATGCGGCATCCTGAATATTGCGTAAAACTCCATAACCTGAATCATCAAACAGGACGATAATAATAGGCAGATTTTCTTCAGCTGCTGTAACCATTTCCCCAACATTGAGCATAAATCCGCCGTCTCCTGCCATTAACACAACTGTTTTATCCAGACAGCCTATTTGGGCACCAATTGCTGTTGGAAGACCTTGACCAATACCTCCTCCTGATGCATGAATAGAAGTTCTTGGTTCATAAATTTCAAATAAACGGCTTCCCCACACATTTGCTTGAACCGTTACATCGCGTACTAATATTGTGTCATGCGGCAATATATCTCTCATGCCATCTAGAAACTGCTCATATGGCCCAAGTGTTTTCCGCAGTTGAGTGCGAAGTTGATATCTTAGCGAAATTATTTCTTCTATATAAGATGACTTTTGAATAACGTTTTTTTCTTTCAGCTTTTGAACGAGAGCCGTTAATATATTTTTTGCATCGCCAACTAAACCGATTGTTGCTTTATAGTTACGGTTGATTGCCTGCAGATCGGCATCAATTGCAATATGTTCTTCCGGTACAGGTACTTTCCAGTTCGACGTTTCATTCCCTCTGAAACGAACACCTACGCTAATTAAAAGATCAGCATTTTGCAAAAACTCTTTTGTCGCTTCGTAGGCTGCAAAATGCCCGATACATTGCTCGTGGTTTTCTGGAATTGATCCTTTTCCTGATTGACTTGTAATAACCGCTGCACCCAGAATTTCTGCTAAGTCTTGCAGCTCTTGCGAAGCATTAGCTGAAATAACGCCTCCGCCTGCCCATATGACAGGACGACGCGCTTCTGCAATTTTTACAACTAATTGTTCAGGAATTATTGCCGTAAACTGTTTTTCATTCTCTTTATCTTGTATACTCTCAAGCTTAAAATCCTCAATAATAGCAGATTGTAAATCGATTGGAATTTCTAATGAGATAGGTCCCGTTGGCGCTGTTAATGCTTCTTCAATTGCCATTCTTACAACACCTGCCGTTTGTTCAGGTTGTTTAAGGTGGATTGCATTTTTACATGCACCCTTCATCATTGAAAGCTGATCTTTGCATTCATGGATATATCCTCTGCCTGTACCATAATAAGGAGATGCGACTTCCCCTGTAAGGTGAAGCAGTGGAACGCCAGCCGCCCATGCTTCTACTAAAGAACCTGCAGCATTTCCTGCTCCAGTTCCAGTACTTGTAATCACTACACCTAACTTTCCAGTTGCACGGGCATAACCATCTGCCATATTGACAGCCCCGCTCTCCCCGCGTGAACAAATAAGTTTAATGCTTCCCTCTCGAAGAATGGCATCATAGATCGGCATATTATGTATGCTGACAACCCCAAAAGCTACCTTTACACCTGCTCGTACTAGTTCTTTTACAATCGAATCGGCGGTTGTATATTCGATTTGTTCCTGAATTTTCATTCGATCCCCTCCCTTGGTTTTTGTTCTTATCGATTAAAGTGCTTTTCCTATAGCTCCTGCGGTCTCAATTGTTGAACCAGCTACATAGCTTGCTTTGTCTGATGCGAGAAATAAAATCACACTAGCGACTTCTTCCGCTTTACCGACTCGACCAAGTGGGATATTTCGTTTTTTCGCTAGATCACTGTAATACTCTTCCGGATCCATATCTGGGGCATTTTTTAATCTTCTCCGCTCCCATTGATCCGTCCGAATTAACCCAAGACTTACTGAGTTTACTAAAATATTATCTCCAGCTAATTCTTGAGATAATGTTTTGCTTAAATTCAATAATCCTGCACGTGTAGCTGCTGTAGCGACCATATGACGCTCAGGTTCTTTCGCTAGTGTTGCGTTTATATTAATAATTCGGCCGCCGCCTTGTTTAACAAGATGTGGATGTGCAGCACGAACCGCATAAATGATAGCAAAATATTTTAATTGAATCTGTTCCTGCCATTGCTCGTCAGTAATATCAAAAAAGTAGCCCATCACACTTTGACCGGCTGCATTTACTAAAATATCCAACCCGCCAAACACATCTACAGCATCATTTATAAAGGCATCAACATCTGTTTTCGATGTCACATCACACGTTAAACCAAAAATATCGTCACTGTTACCAATCGAGCGTAATTTACTTACGGCTAGATCTAACCGTTCCTGACTTCTTCCGCAAATCGCTACTTTTGCACCTTCTTCTAAAAACATTTCTGCTGTTTTTAATCCAACTCCAGAGGTGCCCCCCATAATTACAGCTACTTTCCCTTTTAAGCCTAAGTCCATTTCTCCACACTCCTTAAAGCGGAACTATTAAAATGAAACAAGACGCGGAGTTTATGATTAAACTATAACGTCTTGTTCGTTGTTCTCATTTTGTACCGAAATAAACTTCAGCATTTTCTTCTATCCAACCGGGATCCGGATCTCCACCCATCGCTTTACGTGCTTCTGGTTTCGGTGGTCCTGCAATCCCCCATTGATCCATTAAATGAGGGACTCGTTTCCATACACGTGCTCTCCATTCATTTTCATCTTCGATCGTTTCAAGATAGCATGTATATTCCATAACAAACCCGCCAGGATCTTGAAAGTAACAAAAAATATTGTTTCCCGGCCCATGACGTCCAGGTCCCCAAAGTTCTTGAAGCCCTGCTTTCCTGACATTGCCAATTCCACGCATCAGTTCATCTACTGAATCAACTTCATAAGCAATATGGTTAACGGAAGCATGTTTATCTTGATTGAAAGCGATGGAATGATGTTTTCTGTTGCATCTTAAGAAAGACATTTGATGCTCGCTCCAGTCCGTCACTTTGAAGCCTAGTACATCTGTGTAAAACTCAACTATCATATCTAAATTATGTGTGTTCATCACAACATGATTCAGCTTAACAGGATCAACATTTTTCTTATTCCAAATGGACGTATGTACTTCCACCCAAGCTGAAAGCTCGATCACACGATTTTCAGGGTCGGCAAAACGCAGTCCATAGCCAGCGCCTGCTTCATCTAAATATCCAGGTTGTTGAACGATACGAACACCTTTTGATGCTAATATTTCTGCTGCACGATCAACTGCGTTTTTATCAACCATTCCAAATGCAATGTGGTGTAGCCCCCGTTTAGTTCCTTTATGAAGACTTAGGATATGATGTTCTGGTCCAGCACCGCGAAAATAAACGACATCCTCTGCTTCGTCATCTACCTTATCCAATCCCCAAACTTCCTCATAAAATTTGGCTTGTTCATCAAAGTTTGGTGTTATTAAGCTAATATGTCGTAAATGAGTAATGCCAAGCATATTATTCTACCTCCCTTAATAGATAAAAACTGAAGGGAACGCTTAAAACCCTTTTTTTCAAGAATGCTGCATTACTTTTATAATTTGTATTGATCTTTTACTAAGGCTGTTTTCGCAAACTTTGTGGCTATTTACAAGTAGTGCAGTGTGGTTGATTGCAGCGAGAGGATGCTCGCTTTTTAGCGAAGCGGGCGGTGAGCCCCTTGGTGTAAACGCTTGCAATAGTCTCACCTGTTCCGCTGTTCCCGCATGAGTCTCGCAATCTGCTCCAGTCAACCTTTTATAGTTTTCGTTTAAAAGCAACAATTTCTTAGAAAAGAGCCTTTACTAATTATTAACCTTTAATAATGGCTTCTCTTTCTTTTGCACGTTGTTTACGTAACTCTTCTAGTTCACTGCCTTCCGGATACGTTGGCAGGTTAGGCTTGATCGCACCAAGCATGACGAGCATACGCGCCTCTTCTTTTCCATCATTTCGAATGCCTCGGTATACTCCTGGAGGAGAACTTATGCAATCTCTCGCACTTAGTTTAATTTCATGCACTTCACTATTGCTATCCTCTTGAATTAAAGCAGTAACTTCCCCTTCAAGGATAAAGAAAACTTCTTCAACATCATCATGTAGATGCAACGGTCCGATACATCCTGGTGGAAGCACCATTGTACTTAATGTAAAGTGTTCTCCTTGAATAACATTTGTATCATTATTGGCAGTAGCACCGCGTCCAATATATCTCATTTGTGCGCGTCTATAAGCTGGATCAATTTCCTCTTGGAACTTTAAAACATTCCAATCAAGTGTACGATCTTTCAATCTTGCAACATATTTTTTTTCAAATTCTTCAATTGAGAAAGTTTCTTTTGTCATTTTATAAATCCTCCCTTTTTTTATCGTACACAAAACATTTAATGTTTCATATACAAAACATTGTTTCATTTATAGGTTAATCTTAAGATCGTTTTCGGCGATTGTCAAGAGAGTTTTTAGAAAATTTTAAAATATATCTATAATTTAGATAACAGATGTTTTGTATATAAAACCATTTGTCATTGCCTGCTGTGGGACTTTTTTGCTTGGTTAGCACCCTTCTTTGACCTTCATTACTCTACTGACCTTACCCTTATACAAAAAAACGTGTGGATTCGATTGAATCCACACGTTAAACATAAATAATGATTGATCATTGCGAGAATAGACTATTTTGAAGACATCTCTCCATGATAACCCATATAATTAGAGAGCAATTGAGATAATTCCAATAGCTTCGGCAATGCAATATCTCTTATAAAATTTTCCTGATATGCAGATTCTGTAGCGACTACATTCAGGGCAGCTAAAATATTTCCTGTGCGATCAAAAATCGGTGCTGCAACTGAATAAATGCCAGGAAGGAATTCACCGTATGTCAGAGCATATCCATTCTGGCGGATCGTTTCCAACTCTTTTAAAAATTCTCCTGGTGAAGTAAGTGTTTTATCTGTATATGGTGTTAAATCCGAAATTTGAAACAAACTCTTAAGTATATCTTCCGACTGATATGCAAGTAATAGTTTACCATTGGCTATCGCGTGGGCTGGAAGACGCATACCAATGTTGACATTTACAACTGATATCCCTCTAATGGGAGCACTTCCTACATAAACGACCTCCCGCCCATCTAAAATCGACAAATGGCATGATGCAGCAATTTCATCTCGAAGAGCTTCCATGTAAGGTTGAACTATTTCCGGAAATTTCAAGCTATTTAAATAGCTAAATCCCAATTCTAAAACTTTTGGTGTTAAGCTATAACGTTTTGTATTTTTGTCCTGAATAAGATACCCCAAATTTTCCAGTGTATATAATAATCGATATGGAACAGTCCTGCTAACATTTAGCTGTGCTGCTATTTCTGAAAGTGCCAAACTAGGCTGTTCTTCGTTAAATAGCTTTAATATTTCCAATCCTCTTACAAGAGAATTGGCACTATATTTCTCATTATCTGAACTTGCCATTTAAAAATTCCTCCCTTTCTTTTCTATCTATCTTTCATGTTTAAACTAGAATAGGTTATATAGATGAGAATATATCAATTGAATAATTTCATGTAAATGCAAACAAATGATCTCATTCTACTTCATTATTTAAACGATTTTCAAAAATTATCCAGATTTTAATTTAAACATATTTTTCTATATAAAACAATTTAAGAGATTATCTTCAAATATAAGTTATCACAATTTATAAACAATTTGAACTAAATAAAAAATCACTAAACTATAAATCTATCCAACGAATATATGGAATAAAAGCTTACAATCGAATTGACAAAAAATTTTTATAATTTTATTCTCATCGCAAAACTTTGTTTCATATACAAAACAACTTATCATTCTTATCTTGAAGGGGATGGAACTTTGATAATCGTATGTCAGAAACATGTAGTAGGAGTTCTTCAATTGTGTAGTGTTCCTCATGTATCTAAAGTAAAAGGATATAAATGCAAATGTCTAATTTGCCATGACGACGAAAAAATAAAATCTTTCACTGTTCTTTCATTTTCTTTAGAGGTGATAAAAAAGCGTTTTCATTCGCTACACACTAGTATTTTTATAATTTTAAAAATTTAAATTGACAAGCAATTCTAATTATTTTATTGTTAAAAACAACACCAAGAACAAAAACAACGTTTTGCATATAAAACACCAAAGGAATGTTCGTTTTAAATGGAATGTAGTTTTTATCAAAAGGATATTTTCTTAAACTTGTTGCTTTTACAAAGGTACAGAGTGGTTGATTTCTGTAACAGGCTTCTCGCTTTCCGCTCCAATTAAAATTTCATAATGTTTCGGACACTATTCCTATTTGTAAAACAACAATCTTTTAGAAAAGAGCCCGTCAAAAAGGGGGAGTTCACCTAATTTATGAACGGTACGAAACTTTCATAAAGATAGAACCATAGTTTTATACATTTTTTCTTTCTTTGTAAACATTTAAATTTTTTAAAGGAGAGAGGATAACTATGTTAAAGGGGCAAAAAAGGTGGTTATATATTGCAGTACCAATTTTTTTCTTTTGGTTCTTTGGGCAAATCGATAAGGTTGGCATTTCAGTCATTCAAACAGATCCGGAATTTTTAAATGCACTTGGTATGAATGGCGAAGATAAAAATGCCAAAATCGGTCTTCTTTCTTTTGTTTTTACAATTGCTTATGGAGTTTCAAATCTTTTTTGGGGATTTATTATCGACAAATTAGGTGCGCGAAAGACTGCTATTGCCGGATTATTCGTATGGACACTCACGATGATTTCATCAGGTCTTGCAGATTCATATGAAATCTTTTTAGTAAGCCGAATCATACTCGGTTTTGGTGAAGGAATGATGATTCCTGTCTCGGGTAAATTTATTTCTGCTTGGTTTAATAAACGTGAATTAGGCAGAGCCCAAGCATCATGGCTTACAGGAAATTATTTAGGTCCGGCTATAGGAGCTGTTGCTTTGGTGCTCGTTATTTCCTCAATACACTGGCAAGCAGCCTTCTTTATGCTTGCTGCATTTAACTTATTTATTAATATTCCAATGTTTATTTTTTTAACAAGGAATACACCAGAAGAGCATCCCCGTGTTAGTAAAGAAGAATTGTCCTTTATCCGCAGTACCTCCGATCATAATGATAAAGAAGAAAGTACGACTGAGAAGAAAAGCTTCGCTCAAGATTACCGTTTTTGGATGGTATGGGTAGGCATGATTATATGTTCTTTCCTTTTCTTTGGTATCAGTATTTGGCTCCCTACATATCTTATTGAAGCAAAAGGATTTGCACGTGAAGGAATGACTAGTATTACCTCTCTCTCTTGGTTATTTGCACTTGGATTTGTACTTGCATGCGGATTTTTGGCCGATAAAACGAGACGCCCAAGCTTGATGGCGGGCATTTTATTTGGAATGACAGCTGTGTTTTTGACAGTGGCTGCGTTTATCCCAAATCCAATATTGGCAGGAATTTCGATGGGTCTTGCAATGGGTTGCCAAGGGGGTGTTTTCCATCTAAGCAACATGCTCATGGTAAAATACTCCACACCTGAAACTGCTGGAAGAGCTGCAGGATTGCTCGGATTTACAAACATTATGGGCGGATTTTCAAGCTATATAATGGGCTGGCTTCGCGACCTGTCCGGAGGAGACTTCGGAACATCAATTGCCATGTTAATTGTTGCAGCTGCTTTAGGTTTTTTCGCTTATTTATTTACAATTAAGAAGGAAGCTGCTGATTTGCAATTCTCTCCCCTGCCAGTGCAAAAAGTGAACACATAAAAGATAGTTTATGTAAATGAACTGACCCGCCTAAATGAGACTTAGAAAAAACACCTATGCTACCTGTTCTCCAAACTCTATTGGAGACAGGTAGTTTAATTTTGCCTAAATATTTGGATAAGCATAGCTGTTACCATTTTCCTTAGTGTAGAAGTCATTATTTTTTCTCTCTTTTCTATTTATTAACCAATTTCATAACATATTGATAACACATTCATTTCGTACATTTATTAAAAGGGAATATACATTTACTTCTTGTATAAAAAAAGGTTCATCTACTGACGGATGAACCTTTTTAGTTTACTTTTCAATAAACAAAAATACTCTTTTGAACTTTTAATCGATATATCTTTATTCTTTTGAGGTTTTCCCCGCATGGTCAGGCTTGCCTTTTGCTTTCCCTTGTTTGTAAGAAAGACCAAATCCATACTTGTATGCTTCACCGGATTTATTCACATAAGCATAAGAAGAATCTTCTTCTGGTGCGAAACTAGGAACATCACCGACTTCGTTGTCTACTGCTGTCATACTAGCAGGAAGCGCGAATGGAAGTTCTCCAATTGGATTGAATTCTCCACGAATAACATCTACGATTGCCTCAGCCTTTGTACCAAAAGTACCGATTAATGCAGCAGCATTTGGTTCAATTTGATCAAGTACCCATGGGTTGGTCATGTTTACAGCAGTAATCGTCGGAACAGTTTTTTGAATATCGATAATTCTATCAACATTAGTGATTCCTGTTTCAGGCCCTACCGTAATTCGAGGATTATTATCCCAGTTAGATTGTACAGGTTTAACATAAACATAAGCATGTGTTGCGTCTTCTAGATTATCTGTTATTGTGATGGAAGGATCGTGCTTTTTAATCGTCTCTTTTAATCCCTTGGTACTCGCTCCATCTGTTCCCCCAGGGAACATCTCAACGTAAAGTTTTACTTTTTCAATTTTCACATCATTCAAAGGCAATAGATTTTTATCATTGCGTAAAAGAACGATTGACTTAAGATGTGCTTCATATGCTAGTTCTTGTGCTTCTGGATTAGCGACAACATCAAGTGCATGTTGAGGATCTACATAAGGATCTTCAAATAGACCTAAATTCATCATTTCAGTTAGCAATAACGATACAGATTCGTTAACTACCGATTCTTTAAGTAAACCTTGTTCAACAGCCTGGATAATGAGAGAAGGATCAGAAGATCCAGAAATAATATCTGTACCTGCATTTATTGCTTTCGCAACTTTTTCTACCGGTGTTAAAGCCTCAGCACCCCAAGCATTATTGCCAACTGCACCAGTATCGGAGTTTACATATCCTTTGAAACCAAGCTGGCCACGCAGGAAGCCATCTAATATTGCTTTGTTTAATGCAAAGCCCACTTCTTCAAATTGCTGGTCTTTGCTATACCATGGCAATCCTTGATCCGCACTATCATTACTTGGATACGCGTAATAAGGCATGATAGACGATACACCTGCTTTGATAGCTGCCTCAAATGGTGGAATGTGATACTTAAGCATACTTCCTTCTGTTGGATAAGGATTGAATTTTCCTTCCACAAAATGAGGATCCAAACCATTATCACGTGCTCCGCCACCAGGGAAATGCTTCACTGTAATAGCAACACTGTCTGACCCTAGTTTATCGCCTTGAAAACCTTTGATAACGTTAAAAATCATATCTGAAGCAACTTTAGAATCTTCGCCAAATGTATCTTCAATTCTTGCCCATAGTGGGTCAGTAGCTATATCAGCTGTATACCCATAGACTTTGCGAATTCCAGCGGCTCTCCATTCCTGTGCAGCGATTTCAGAGAATTCCTTTACTGCTTTCTTGTCACCCGCTGCTGCTAAACCTAATGGACCCGGCCAAAAAGAATGTTGTCCCTCACTTGCAGTAATGTTCGTGTAATCTGTAGAGGCATGATTACGTGGGTTCGATGTGACAACAACTGGGATACCTAATCTTGAAGCCTCACCTAATTCTTGCAGCTGATTCGTATATTTTGCGATTACATCTACAGTTGGAGTTTGACGAAAAATGACGTAGCGCATATTTTTTTGAACGATTAGCGGATCATTATCTAATACATATCGGCCATTTGTTGGATTCGCTAAAGGAGTGTGTGTGTTAATCAACAGCAATCCTGCTTTTTCAGCAAGTGTCATCTTTGATACAAGATCAGCTACCCTCTTATTAACAGGTTGTCTCCAGTCCTCATATGTATCTAAGCCCCTGTCGCTATCTAAATCTCTGAACTGCTTCCCATCAACAGTAAGGACTCCTTTCTTTGCTGCTTCAATTTCCGGTTGACCAGTTTTCTTGTTAGCAAGTACGCGATACGTATTTGTGTTTGCCCCTGAATTTTCAGGATTCGTATTCGTAGATGGATCTACATACCCTAAGCCTTCATTCCCATTTGCAGCACTTGCTTGCGGCACCATGATTGGAGCAAACAGCGATAAAGCAAGTGTAGCTGTCATCACTTGTTTTAGTTTTTTACCTTTTCTTAGTTTTTTCAACATTGAAGCCATTTTTTTCCTCCCCTTTGTAAATTAAACGCTTACATTAAACTCTAAATCTGAATCGAACAAAACCACCTCCCTTAATAAATAGAAATTTGCACCTGTCATACTTGTCTTAGGAATGATATAAACAATTTACAATTTCTAAATATTCAGTAAAGTCAATTCATAGTTTTCTTTAGTATTTATCTTCTGACAATAGAAATTTATAGGTAAGCGCTTCCAATTAACGTTATTATATATTCAAGAGGAAACTAACCAATAGTTGTATTTTTTAGGTTTTTTTGTGTTTTTTTAAGAATCAAAAAAAAGGAGTCAATAGTCTTACGACTAAACTCCTCCCTCACCCTCTATTAGTATTTGCTTTTTACTAGTGGATCTCCAGCCCGTGATTTCCGAAATTCCGATGGAGAGCACCCGGCTATCTTTTTAAAATTGTTACTAAAATAAGCTAAATCAGAATATCCGACACGATCGGCAATTTCAGATAATCTTAATGAAGTGGACAGCAATAACCTTTTGCTTTCCTCAATGCGAAGTTCTGTTATATGATCAACAAATTTTTTGTTTAGTTGCTGTTTGAATAATTGGCTTAAATAACTTGGATTCATGTGGACATTTTTCGCTACATCTTTGAGTGTGATCTGTGATAACGGCGTTTTTTCGATATATGCTAATACTCGTTCTATCGTTGATGAATCAAGTTCTTCTTTATATCGTGGAGGATCATTTTGCTCAATCACTTGTTTTCGTTTATCAAGCCACTTATCGAGGCAAATTTTTAAGTCATCATCTTCAACAGGCTTGAGCAAATAATCTATTACTCCGCTGCGCAGTGCCTTTTGGACAAATTGAAATTCATCATGAACACTAATAACAATAACATCAGGTTTTTCTTTTAATGCTTCAAGCTCTTTCACAAACATAAGCCCATCCATTATTGGCATCCTAATATCGGTTAATACTAAATCCACATCATGATGTTTGATCCAATCAAGGGCTTCCAATCCATTCTTACATTCATGGACAACTTGTAATGGAAGATTTAGTTTATTGATCGACCACTTAAGTGCTGTACGAACCCATCTTTCGTCATCTACTAATAAGATCTTTTCCATCATATTCCACTTCACTTTCTTTATCTAAGCTCTGCTAAACTTGTCTGTTGATTGCAGCGAGAGGCGTCGCTTTCAGCGGGCGGTCCGGGAGTCTCCTCGGTGCCATGCGCTGTGGGGTCTCCCTTTGACTCGCTATTCTAAGCAGGAGTCTCACGTATCTAGTTCCAATCAACATAGTGCAATAAAGATCAATTAGCATTAACAGAGCCTTTATCTAAAATAGGCAAATGTAAATTTACGGTTGTTCCGACTCCTTGTTTACTTTCAATCGAGACTCCGTAATCGGCCCCAAATAGATGCCTAATTCGTTGGTGGACATTGATCAGACCGATGTGCATTCCATTATTAGACGTTGTCATTAAGTCCATCTTCTTTGTGATTTCATGGACGGTGTCCTTTCGAATACCTACCCCATTATCTGTAACTTGTATGACAAAGGTAGATTCGGACATTCGGAATGCAGTAATAAAAATTTTAATTTTCCTTACATTGTTACCCATACTGTGAACAAAGCAGTTTTCAACGATGGGTTGCAGAGAAAATTTCACAACCAGAAGCCTTATTGCCCATGTCGGTATATCCCATGTATGTTCAAAACGGTCCTCAAAACGAACCTTTTGAATTTGTAAATAAATCTCGCAAAATTTCATTTCTTCAGCAAAGCATACAGTAGCAGAATCATTTTTCAGATTATAGCGAAGCAGCTTGCCAAGTGAAGATGACATCATGGCGATATTTTCTTTGTTTTCTTCTAAAGCCATCCCTCTTATCGTTTCGAGAGAATTATATAAAAAGTGCGGGTTCATTTGTGATTGCAGCATCTTTAATTCAATTTCTTTTTGACTAAGCGACATTTCTGTTTCCCTTAATTTTGAAAAATAGACCTCCTCAATCAAATGGGATAGTTTTCCCACCACATGATTAAAACTTTCTGATAACTGACCAATTTCATCTCTTGATTCCACGACGACTCTTCCATCAAGATTGCCGATTTCGACATCTTTCATAAAATGCTGAAGACGACGAATGGGACGAATTAACGTTTTCGCAAAACCATATCCAAGCAGGTAAGCTACGAGTAGAGAGATCACAATGGTCCACGAAATTGCTTGGCCAATTTGACGAATTCCTTCTGTTAAATCACGGTATGATACAGCTGTAAAATACGTCCAGCCAAGGTTTGGAGAATGTGTATAGGTAATGAAGTCTCTTTGTTCATTTTGTAAGATTTTCGTACCACTATCTCCAGCTTTCCATTTCGAAAGAAGTTTATGTTCAGCTTTTTGCCCTAACTTTGAATAATCGGGATGATAGACATAATGTCCTTTTGCATCCATGATAAAAAATTGTCCACTTTTACTAATTGTTACTTTTTTTGCAATTTCTTCGATTCTTCTGAAGTTTATATCAATGACAAGCATGCCCACCGGCTGTAATGTATGTGGATTATATAAGCGCCTGACGAGTGAAATGACTGGCTCTTCTTTATCTTTTAATTTTATCGTTCTACTCACGATCATCGACATTGATTGATTTGGAACAGATGAATACCAATATTCTTCCTGTATGTTGGAAGCTGGGTAATAGTTTTCAGTCCCGAGTGTATCAATTACAAGTCCAGTATCGGAAAGAATCGTGATATTTGAAATATCTGCTCTTGAATATTCCTGAGTCTTCAAAAAATCCCGAAGTGTCTCTTTCACATTTTCGTTCTGTTTATCTTCATCTATTTGAAGAAGATGGTTGACAATGGGAGAATTGATAATCTTCAAACTAGTAATCTCAAAATCTTGTAGATAATATTCAAAATGAGTCTCTACCTGCTCAATTACTTGATGGCTGGATTGCCTTACTTCTTCTTCCAACTCAAATGCTGAACGTTGGTATGATATAATCCCTACTGAAGAAACCGGAATAATGATCAATAAACTGGAGAAAACAAAAAGCTTTGTCATAAATGAGCGATTTTTTAATAATAAGTATTGTTCAATAAATTCGATAATTTTTCTTCTTTTTAAGTTCATTGTTCGCCCTTCCCTAACATTGATTTCTCCTTTTGCTCATCATCTTAACGGAAAAAACCTACCCGGTATATGTTCCTATTACCGAGCAGGTCTAGTTTTTATAAAGCGAGACTACCATCAGTGGGGGTTTTCTTCATCCCACTGATGGATATCAAGACTTATTTAGTCTTTACGGTCAGTTATTAAACTCCTATCTTCTTTATTTCTCCCCGAATCTAGAGGTGGGGTTTTACTGCTCGTTAAGTATGGGATAAATTAGAAAAGGTTACATTTTACCTTTGTTTCGAGTCTATCTACTGGTGTCATAAGCCGGTCAAGACGTTTCCCTTTTTTTATGGCCGTGCTTCATCGATTGCGTCCAAGACTTCTTTGTAATCTTTTCCGTATTTATCTAATACAGGTTGAACAGCTTCCTTCCATGGTGTATTATCTTCTACTTCTATGAATTTAACACCGGCATCTTTTAATTTTTTCTCTGATTCTTTTTCCAGCTTATCCCATGCTTCTTTTTGCGTTTCAACTGAATCAGTTGCGGCTTGTTGAATAATCTCTCTATCTTCTTCTGATAGTTTATCCCAAGTTGCCTTACTCATTAACAATACCTCAGGTATACGTTGGTGATGGTCCATGATGATTGTTTTTGCTTCTTCATAGTGGTTGGATGAATCTAAGCTTGGTAAATTATTTTCCGCTCCATCAATAATTCCTGTTTGCAAGGCACTGAACACTTCACCATATGGCATTGGTGTAGCGCTGGCTCCTAGAGAATCAATTAAATCAATATTAATTTTACTTTGCTGTACACGAATTTTTTGCCCTTTTAAATCTTCAATACTATTTAATGGCTTTGTTGAATAAAAATTACGTGATCCTGAATCATAATAAGCTAAACCTCGCATTTTTGATTGCTCAAGATCTGTAAGAAGTTTTTTTCCTGCTTCCCCTTCAAGGAAATTCCATAAATGTTCTTCACTATCGAATACATATGGAAGGTTAAGTGCTGAGAACTGATCATTAAACTCAGCTAATGGACTAGCATTTATTCTAGTAAAATCAATTGCCCCTAACTGTACTTGCTCTAATACAGATTTCTCGTCACCAAGCTGTGCAGATGGAAATACTTCAATTTTTATACGTCCATCTGTTCGCTCATTAACTAATTCAGCAAATTTCTTGTCCCCAATAACCGTTGGATAATCTGCTGGCTGATTATCCGCCAAGCGAAACGTAAATTCTGGTTTTTTTGCATCAGAGCCTTCTGCTGGTTCTGATGTTTTTTCATTTCCACAAGCAGCCAATAATGTGCCAGCCATTAAAACTGTAGCAAGCAATCCTGTAAACTTTCTTTTTTTCATGTTAAGACACCCCTTTATTTTTTATAATTAAACCACCGATTCCTAAAGCTATTTGGCTAGCATATTTGGAAGCCACATCACAACCTCAGGAATATAAGTGATAATTAACAAGACAATTAATAAAGCATAGAAAAATGGAAGCATTGCTTTCGTACCTTGTTGAATGGAAACCTTCCCAATTGCACAGCCAACAAACAAGACTGTCCCAACCGGCGGTGTTAATAACCCTATTCCAGCATTCAAAATGAGTACGATTCCAAAATGAACTGGATCCATACCAAAGCTCGTCACGACTGGAAGGAGAATTGGTGTCATAATTAAAATCATCGGCGCCATATCCATCGGTGCCCCTAGCAGCAACAATAATATATTGATAATCAATAAAATGATAAGCGGATTATCAGAAATCGTTAAAAATAAATCCGTCACCATTGCAGGTACTTGTAAATAAGCTAAAATCCATCCAAAGGCAGCAGAAGCAGCAATTAAGAAAAAGACCATCGCAACCGTTTTCATTGTTCTGATTAATATTTTCCCAATACTCTTTAATGGAGCTTCTCTGTAGATACCAAAAGCTAGAATAAAAGAATATAAACATGCGAGTGCACCTGACTCAGTTGCTGTAAACCATCCACTTAAAATCCCGCCAAGGATGATAACTGCGGGACTTAATGATAAAATCCCATGGAGTAAAATACCGCCAATTTCCGCTTTAGGTACAGGTTCTGCTTTTTGATAGCCTCGTTTTCTTGCAATGATATATGCCGTAATCATGAGGGAAATTAACATAATCACACCTGGAACGATCCCCGCCATAAACAAGCTTGCGATGGAAACGCCACCAGCAGCTAACGAATATAACACCAAATTATGGCTAGGTGGAACAACCACCCCTTGTATCGCCGAAGCAATTGTTACCCCAACTGAGTAATCTGCTTCATACCCTTGCTTTTTCATCATTGGAATCATAACTGAACCAACTGATGAAACATCCGCAACAGCAGATCCGGAAATATTCCCAAAAAACAAGGAAGCAACACTGTTGACCATTGCTAATCCGCCGCGGACTCTGCCAACTAATAATCGGGCTAAATTTACAATGCGAAGGGCTAGGCCACCCTCACCCATTATTTGTCCAGTTAGAATAAAAAAAGGAATGGCGAGCAATGAAAAGGAATTCATCCCCTGTGTCATTTGCTGACCAATAACTGCCCACGGTACATCTAAATAAATCACCGTTAGCAATGACGAGATAATGAGTGTTAAGGCAATTGGAAACCGAAGTAGTATGAGCAATACAAAACTGACAAGTAAAATGATGATTGCGATAGTGCTCGTATCCATCCTATAAACCCTCCTCTAAGTCCTTATACCGTGATGTATCAATATTGAAAAATTGTAAAATCGCATACCCGCAAGTCATAATTCCAGTTATTGGCATTGCAAGATACGTCACACTGCTTGGCAGTTTCGTTGCCGGGAGTGTTGATTCAAACATTAACACCGTAAAGTCCCAACCTTGAATAACTAGATATAATCCAAAGGCAAAGATACTCACACTAATGACTTTATCTAGCATTTTATTAACCATTTTCGGAAAAAGATTTGTAAACGAATCAATTCCTAAATGGATACTCTCACGAAACCCGATCGCAATGGCCATTAAGGCAAACCATGCAAGAAGCAGCAAGGTTACTTCTTCTGACCAGAAAAAAACAAAGTTAAATAATTTACGAGTCATAACCTGTGTTGTCACGACGAGAACTAAAGCGACGAGAGAAACAAGTGCAAATTTTTCAAAAACGTTATCAATAAACTTCGCGATCTTTATCATAACCTTCACGTGAATCTTCCTCCTTCCCCAAAAAGAAAACGTTTCCAATGACTTAATTGTATAGACGTTTCTATCACTTTTGAATATTAGGTTTTTTAGAAAAACTTGTGATTTTTTTAGATATTCGTATGTTAACTTTAAATAAATCTTCCTTCTCATCTACAAAAATACTTATCACACCCGGACATTTCTTCGGTTTATTACATGATATTTTTATAACAAATTCGTAATTGACGAATAATGTCGAAGGTGATATTCTTAGTTTACCGTAATTAGTTAGTTTAATAAACAAATAAAATTGTCTTTTGAAAAGGATTACTTTTTTTGAAAGGGATTACTTGAATTAATATAGGAAAGGAAGCGATGTTATGAGTTCACCAGCAGTAGCGGAAAAAGCAACAACAAGCTACAAAAAACTTAGCTTAAAAGAAAAAATCTCCTATGGTTTTGGTGATGTTGGAAACGGTCTCATGTTCGATATGGGCCAATTGTATCTGTTGAAGTTTTACACAGATGTTTTAGGAATCTCTGCATTCTGGGGAGGTTTGGTATTTCTAATCTCAAAAATATTTGATGCGTTTGCAGATGCAAGTGTCGGGGCGTTTGTTGATTCAAGGACAAATATTGGAAAACGTGGTAAATTCAGACCATTTATCTTATGGGGAACGATTCCTCTAGCGATAATGACTGTTATCTCTTTTTTAGCTCCAGACTTTTCTGATTTAGGAAAAATTGTATGGGCTTTTGTGACTTACATGTTATTTGGACTTGCTTATGCAATCGTTAACATTCCATATGGTTCTCTATCTGCAGCAATGACACAAGATCCTGTTGATCGTGCTTCACTTGGATCATTTCGAGCAATCGGCAGTCAAACAGCCCTTTTCATTTCTGGTATTGTCGTGATTCCGATCGTCTTACAATTTGAAACTCAAGAAACCGGATACATTGTTGCCATTTCGATTATGTCAATTCTTGGTGTACTGTTCCATTTCATTTGTTATCGAAATACAAAAGAAAACATTGTTCGTGCACCGAAAAAAGAAAAAATTCCGTTATCAACTTTATTTAAATCATTGTTATCAAATAGACCTTTAATTGTCCTTTGTTTGGCATCATTGTTCATGATTGCAGCGACGAATCTTCGTACAGCTGTTCAGTTATACTATCTAGAATATAACTTGAATAATCCAGGTCTGATGTCCATCCTTACATTCTTAAGTATTGGACTAGCGATTGTTGGTTCTATGTTTATCCCTGCACTTGTAAAAAGAATTGGGAAAAAGAAAACATTTATTCTTGGTCTTTTAATTGGAATCGTTTCCGATGTCGTTAACTTTATGTTACCAACAGATATAACAACATTCTTAATTGCCTTTTCAATTGGAAGCTTTGGATTAGCATTTGCACTTGGCCTACCATGGGTAATGATTGCAGATTCCGTTGATTATCACGAATGGAATGCTGGGGAACGTACTGAAGGTGTTGTTTATTCTTCATACAGCTTTTTCCGTAAGTTTGCGCAAGCACTTGCTGGTTTCATCCCAGGGGTTGCGCTAGGAATAATTGGATACGTCCCAAACGTCCAGCAATCTGCTGAAACACTGCTTGGTCTCAAAGGATTAATGTTCGTTGCCCCTGCAGTGCTTAACATTCTGGCATTGATTATCTTATTCTTCTTCTACAATTTAACAGATGAATTGTATAAAAAAATTGTCGCGGATCTCAATGAAAGAAATGGCGGCGGTAAAAACCCAGACCCTGAGGCAGCGTAAAGCAAAAATTCAGGATGCTACTTGTAAGTAGTACGGATAATAAAAACGTTAGAAAATAGCAAGAAAATAACAAGCGAATTAGCTCATAAAAACGCATGGACAATGATTAAGTCCATGCGTTTTTAATTATCTTACTTTATTAAGTTTTACTCTTATACAGTAGTTACACCCGACGTTTACGTATCCATCTTTACAATCTACCTTCAACCACATAAGGCAAAACTAGGGTATAATGAATTCTGGACCTTCTATAAAAATGTATTAGGGAGGAAATGTTATGAGTGAAAATATTTCAGATATTGATTACAAGCAAGTCATTGAATATGCGTTGGAACCATTAATTATTCATTCACACCTAAAAATTATCTATATTAATCGTGCAGCTGAAAAATTTTTCAGGTCTCCTAAAGACGAAATTATTGGAGCAAGTCCTTTAGATATTTTTAAGGAGACATCCAAAACAGCAATAAACAAAAGAATACAATCGGCTTACGAACAACCAGCAAATGTTATTGAAGAAACAATCTATCGTATGGATGGTACGACGGTTGATGTAGAATTATATTGTCATCCTGTGACGATGGGTAATACAAAAGCTATCCAGACATATGTACGAGATATTACAGAAAGAAAAGTAACTGAAAAAAAACAAAAAGAAATGGAAAAGCAAATAAATGAGTTGTCATCAACACTAGTTCCGCTATTGGATGGAATTGCTGTCCTTCCGTTGCCCAGTTCTTTAGATGAGGAAAAAGCAAAACAACTTTTAGATAGAGTCCCGGTAAAAGTAAAGGAACAAAACGTAAAGTGTCTAATAATAGATTTCTCTGCTATTTATAACTTAGACACGATGGTAACGGAATATATTTTTAAAATTAATTGTGTTTTATCATTGCTTGGTGTACGTTCGATCGTCACAGGTTTAAGACCCGAATTAGCTCTAGTTGCCATAGAACTTGGTACAAATTTTAATTCCACTCCAACTGTTTCAACTGTAAAAGCTGCACTACATTTAATAGGTGTAGAATATGATGGGGATTCAGCCATTCAGATTGAAAACAAGTTAAGGTAAAGAATGAAGGAAGCAATGCGACGCAACATTGCTTTTTTATTTTGTTTTTATTTCTTCTCGATTTAAGATAAGAAAAAGGAAACATTGGACCAGTTAGTTCAGACAAAAACGCTTGACTGACGTATAAGACCGATGTCCAATAGTGCCTTTTGAAGTAAAACGTTGATGTGACTCTGGCAAACTTGATAATCAATGGTTACAGATTTTCTATTCATCTTTTTCCTTCTTTTCCTCTCTCTTCTTATCCTCTTCCTGTTTTTTCTCTGCTTCTTTCTCTTTCTTTTCAGCTTCTTTCTGCTCTTCCTTATCTTCTTTCTGTTCTTCCTCATCTTCTTCCTGTTCTTCCTCATCTTCCTCCTGTTCTTCCTTATCTTCTTCCTGTTCTTCCTTATCTTCTTCCTCTCTTTTCCTCTGTTTTTCCGCTTCTTCCCACTGGTTATTAAGCTGTTTTTCTAGCGAGGTTAAATCAAATTCCTTTTGGGAAAATTCAGTAATGGACTGTGTGAAAATTTCTTTAAATATTTTTGTGACTGTAGAGCCGCTGGATTCCAACAAATAATGATTTTCATCCGTTTTATCGTATCCCATCCAAACTGCCCCAACAATTTGTGGATTATATCCGACAAACCAATGATCCTTTGATCCTCCTTCATTTGCAAAAGGAAGCTCTGTTGTACCCGTTTTGCCTGCTATTTCAAAGCCCTTCACCTCAGCCATCTTTCCTGTGCCTTCTTCAACGACACCTTTAAGCATATAGGTTATCTTCTGGGCAACTGAAGGATCGGTGACTTTTGTAGCATTACTGTTCCATTTGCCAATGACCGCTCTATCTGCATCTTCAATTTTTTGAATCGAGTGTGCCTCTACCCTTACGCCATTATTAGGGAAGGTGGAGAATGCTTGAGCCATCAATAATGGCGATACGCCTTCACTCATACCACCAAGTGCTAAACCTGGAGTAGAATCCTCCTCCTTTAATTTAATACCGAAACGCTCCACTGCATTTGTACCGTATTTCAATCCCATTCTCTCCAATAACCATACTGGCGGGACGTTATATGAGTGCACCAAAGCTTCATACATTGTAACTTCTCCACGGAATTGTTTGTCATTGTTCATTGGTTGATATCCGTCAATATCAATAGGGGAATCTTGTAACATATCAAAGATTTTGTATCCTTGTTCTAACGCAGGAGTATATACAGCCAGCGGTTTCATTGTAGACCCAGGTTGTCGTTTTAGTTGAGTAGCACGATTAAATCCTCGAAAAGTGTGTTCCCCTCTCCCACCAACAAGTGCGTTAATTCCGCCAGTTGAGGGATTGATAAAGATTGCTCCACTTTGAATTAACTGGTCTGATTGCCCTTGAGGAAACATCTCTTCATCCCTATAAACCTGTTCAACTGCATGTTGTATTGTAGGATTTAGTTCTGTAAAAATATGAAGTCCACCCGAAAGAACCTCATTTTCTGTAAGATCATATTTCTTTATCGCTTCCTCAATAATATGGTCTACATAATAAGGGTATTTGCCTTTATAGTCATCAATCTTTTTACCCTCTAGGACAATCGGTTGTTCCTTTGCCTTTTCCACATTATTTTGACTAATATAGCCTTCCTTTTCCATTAATGATAAGACAAGATTTCTCCGTTCAACTGACCTATCCATATCTTTAAATGGAGACAGAATGGAAGGTGCTTTAATCATCCCTGCGAGCATAGCCGACTCACCTAACGATAATTCACTAACATCTTTGCCAAAGTACGTTTGCGCAGCACGCTGTATGCCCCACGCTCCTTCACCAAAATAAATCTGATTTAAGTATCGTTCCATAATTTCATCTTTAGTGTATGTTTGTTCAATTTTTTTCGTCAAAATGAGTTCTTTAAACTTTCGTGTATATGTACGTTCTTGCGTTAAAAAAACATTTTTCGCTAGCTGCTGTGTGATTGTACTTCCACCAGCAACAATTTCACCGCGTATGATGTTTTGAGTCATAGCCCGTACAATTCCTATAAAATTAATACCTTCGTGCTTGTAAAACCGTTGGTCCTCTGTTGCAATAACAGCGTGGATAAGGTCTTTGGGAATCTGTTTTATACTAACTCCTTCAATATTAGAAACAGCAATTTTACTAGCAACAGCGCCATTTTGATCATATATAATCGTTTGCATTGGAGCAGGGTCTTCTAGTTTACTGACATCGCTTGTCCAAATTAAAAGATTAAAAATGAGTAAACTGCATAAGACGATTACTGTACCTGCTGCTAAACTCTTCACCTTTAGACTTTTATCTTTCCATCTACTCCAAATCATTTTGGATGATTTTCGTTGCTTCCTTCTTTCCATTCTTCCCAAGTTATATTCCTACCTTCTAGTCTCATGATGTTTTACTTATAATAGCTGCATAAAGTTAATTGTTAAATATGAATGATATGTAGTCAATAGGAATAAGTAATCACTTCGTTTGTATGTAAATAGTGCATTAATCCTTAACTGGATTCTTCATTTTAGAATGATGCAAAAAAATAAACCTACATTTACGTAAGCTTTTAAACATTTATGTCAATCAAAACTTTTACTTCTATTAGTGTTGAATATCAATCGAATTTTGATACGATGAAAATACGGTACCACTTATCTTACCTTATGTAATAATTACTTTGTTCCGAAAATTAATGATAATAAGGAAATAAAAAGAGACCAAATCAATAAACGATTTGGTCTGCTCATCATGTTGACATTTGCTATGTTTCTCCACAAAAACAAGTGACTTACTAAAATGATCCGGATTTTTTATAGCGGAGATTCCACTACTTTATCCTCTCAATTCTGCCTCACTTACCATTTTGTTATGTGTAAGAAAGCTTATCATGACAAATGAAATGAGTGATAAACAGATCGGTAAAACAACTGTGTGCATGCCAAGTGCATTTGGCATAAGACGATCAAATAGAATATAGGAGCCCATTCCGATGATCATTGATGATATTGCTCCATATTTGTTCCCCTTGCTCCAATAGAGACCAAAAACAACCGGCCATATAAATACGGATTCTAATCCACCAAATGAAAAGAGATTTAACCAGATCAATAAATCCGGCGGACTTAATGCAAACAAAGCGACTGAAATCCCAATAATACTAGTTACCAAAAAGCTCGTTTTTTTCACTTGGCTTTCTGTAGCATTTGGTTTGATATAGTTTAAATAAATATCCTTTGTTACTGCTGAACTTACAAGAATTAATAATGATTCAACTGTTGACATAATGGCAGCCATTGGTGCAGCAAGTACCAGACCTGCAAGAAATGGCGGTAATATTTTTAATGTAAGTGTCGGCATAACGGTATCTCCTATCTCTATTCCCGGAAGAATGACCCGTGCAAATACACCGATTAAATGCATGCCGAGCATAATAAAGCCAATCACAATCGTTCCTATAATGATCGCTTTATGCATCGCTTTTGAATTCTTATAAGACATAGCTCTTACAGTAATTTGGGGCAGACCAATCACACCGACTCCAACTAAAATCCAAAACGAGGAAACATAAAGTGGTGTTAGTTCCCGCTCGGCACCATATGGTGAGACTAAATTAGGGTTCTCAGCAACAAGGTCTGCCATAATATTCGAAAGACCACCGCCAGCAATAATCGTTCCAACTAATAAGACGGCCGTACCAACAAACATGACGACACCTTGAACCGCTTCTGTTAAGACAACTGCTCTAAATCCGCCGTATATCACATAAACAAGAACAGATACTGCAAAAATAAAGAGCGCTGTCGTGTAAGAAAGGCCTGTTAACGATTCAATAAGCCTTGCGCCTCCTACCCATTGAGCAGCCATTGCTGAAAATAAAAAGACAATTATACTAATAGATGAGATAAGGACTACTGCATTACTTTGATAACGTTCCTTCAAAAAATCGATCAATGTGATCGCTTGATATTTACGTGCCACAATCGCAAATTTCTTACCTAATACCATTAATACAAAATAACCTGCCGGTAGTTGTGCCATTGATAGAAGCACCCAGCCAAGTCCTTTTGTATAAGCAACACCAGGACCGCCAATAAAACTACTGCCGCTCCCATATGTAGCAATCATTGTCATTGCAAGTAAAAATCCACCTAGCTCTCTTCCTCCTAAAAAATATTCCTGGAGAAAGGAATTCGTAGATCTTACATATTTATTTGCCCAGAAACCAATAAAAAAGATGACGAGCAAATAGAGTAATAACGGTAAAATCACTTGCCAATTCATAATCGATCCTCGCCTTCTTCTTCGCCTTCAAATGGGACATCTTTAAATAAATATTTCACAGCAAAAGAAATGAGGATGACCATAATAATAAACCCTAGCACACAACTATAAAAAAACCATTCCGGCAACCCGAAAATATACCTATACTTAGAAGGATCTCCTGAACCTAAGCCATAAGCAAAGCCATACCATAAAAGAAAATTAATGATCACAAGGATAACGCCAATCCATGCTTCCCTGTTTGCTATTTTAAAACGATTGTCTTCCATCTGAACCCCCAACATAAACTTATTATAACTTTTTTAAGACTATTCTTGCGATTAGTGCTGCTAGTAGAAAAAAGTGATGTTTTCTTGACTCGGTTTTGTTCTTGTGGAGAGAAGCCAGAGTCCTAACTAACAGCAGCGGCGATTCACCGAAAGCTTTATCTATACTATTTTTACTCTATCAATAACAACAATTCATTAAAAAAGAGCCTTTTCCTAAAAAATAGAATACCACATATTCATTCACTTTTTTAGTAAGCAATACTAGTAGAGGATCACTTTTTGATAAGAAATTGTAAGAAACCCGTACCTATCCAACAATAAAATTCCATTATATAGGTACATCATACATGGTAAAATAGGGGAATATTAGAAGTCCAATAGTGAGGGGAAACGGAATGGGTTGGGCAGAATTCCGACCGATTCGAAACAGTATAATGAAATAGAAAACACAGCCTATTGCTTATATTTAGGTTAGATAAAGTGAACATATGAAAATAAAAGAAAGGCTCATATAATATATGTCAAATACATGCCTTCTTTCATTTACTTGTTATTTAAAGAGCTACCTGTTGAATAAGGTGTATTTTACTTTTTACATTGATAATGTAATTCTACAAATTGATTAAAATGCCTGGTTCCTTTCAATAAAAGGTCTAATTGATAATCTCCCTCTTTAAATAACCGAATTCCTTTTCCGATTAAAGTTGGGGCAATTGTTAAAATAAGTTCATCAACTAATTTTTCTCTAATAAAAGATTGTAACAATTCTCCTCCACCAACAATCCAAATATTTCTTCCTTCTTGATTTTTCAGGTTATTAGTAAAACTAACTATATCATCATTAACAAATTTCACATCTTCATTATCCTCAATAGTAGATCTTGAAAAAACATAACATTCTTTATTTTTATATGGAAAATCCCCTGATTCGTGTTTTATTATCCAATCATACGTCTTTTTACCAATCAAAACTGTATCTACCGTTTCATAAAACTCTGAATATCCGTTATCTCCTTCACCATCAACGTTAAATAACCATTCTAAAGACTCATCTTTCGTAGCTATGTAACCATCCAAACTTGTAGCAATAAACAATACTAAATTACGTTTTTCACTCATAGCATCCTCCTTGTATAATCAATAGAATCCACTATCTGGACTAAGGTATCGGGAGTAACCTCTTATCAGAAACTCTTTTATCAACACTAAGCATATATTACAATTTCCTCTTTGAAAAACCAATACATTAAAAACGATATGGCAGCACCGCCCTCCATTTGAAATTTATTAGTTGAATTTTCCATATACCATTTTGTATTATATCAATCTATTAATCAATATATAGTATCTATTTAAAACTCAACAATACTACACTTTGATGTTATGTAGTCATTTAAAGTAGTATTTGTCAATTTATCATTTTACGAAAAAACTCTAGGGAATGTGAGATCCCTAGAGCATTTTTCAATCAAAAAACATCTGCTTCTGCAAATAATTTTATTAAAACGTGTTTCTTCTATATTATATAACCTTAAGAAAAATTTCATTGGTGTTGGTGTAAGAATCTATCAGACTTGCATATTTTCAAATGGAGTGGCTATGCTAAAACAAAGCCTTAGTATTTGTTGAAATACGCTTGGATCTTGTTAGGATCTTCGGTTTTGGTGAGTGCCAACATCAACAGGATACGAGCTTTTTGAGGGTTGATGTTGCCAGAATTGACGAAGTGGTTGTCTACGTCGATTTGTTCGTGAGTCACCATGCCTTCTGGTACACGAGTATCACGAATAACGACAACACCATTCTTCACAGCATCCTTCAGACCAGGAAGCGTTTTTTCATGGATAGAACCATTACCTGTACCAGCGTGGATAATTCCCTTCGCACCGGCAGCAACCGCAGCGTCAACTATTACACGGTCATCATTTGCATGTGAATAAACAATATCTACACGATGCAGATTGTCTTCGGTGATCTTGCGAATGTCAAACTCGGACTCAGTGGTGTGCTTTTTAATTGGCATGTTATAGAAATAGGGAATACCGCCTTGTATATTGCCGAGGGAGCCGTTCTCCTGATTATCGAAGGCATCAACCTCGGTGGTATTCGTTTTAAATGTGTCGCGAGCGCTTCCAATCTTGTCATTCATGGAGATCAGGACGCCCATGCCGCGAGCTTCTTTGGAACCAGCAAGTGCTACAGCGTTGTACAGGTTTAACGGACCGTCTGCAGAGATTGACGTAGAGGGGCGCATTGCGCCAACCACGACGATCGGTTTGTCAGAATGAACAGTCAGGTTGAGAAAGTAAGCCGTTTCCTCCAGTGTGTCGGTACCGTGGGTGATGACAACACCGTCACACTTTGGATCATCCAATTCCTTTTGGACTTCCTTTGCCAGTTTTACCATAACGGCATTAGTATTGGATGTACCAGAATCAATACGTGCCACCTGCTCAGTGGAAATGTTAGCAATATCTCTTAACGTAGGAACTGCTTCTATTAGTTGATCCGGGGTTAGGACACCAGCCTGATAACCTGTGGTTTGGGTCGAAGTAGAACCAGTTCCTGCGATGGTACCACCTGTTGCTAGAATTTTAATATTAGGCAATTTTTTCTTAACAGGATTGGTTGTATTAGATGTTGTAATCTGTTTAGCTTCAACTGGATGTGATGGATCAATGTAACTTGAAGAGATAGTGATAATCCCTGGTGACATTAATGCTAGTGCGGTGAGAGCAACTTTTTTCTTTGTCGTTAGTTTCTTCATTAGAAATTCCTCCATATAACGTGTGATTAGCAAAGGTCTTACTGCCTGTTAATTCGGGATAAATGTTATTAAGCGCTTTCATAAAAAGGTATTTTGATTTTATAATAAGAACTACAGAATCTAACCAAAAACTACAAAAACTCACAGAAAAATGAGAATATTAAAAATCCTCCTTACCCTACAGCAGTTGAAGAATTGAGAAAAAAAAACATGCCATTAGGCATGCACTTAGACAAAAGGAATATTTATACAATATAACAGAACAGGATCATTGTTTTATCAATAAGAATGTTCTTCTATGTTTGGATTCAAGTCGTATGAAAAAGTTGCTTCTATATTGAGTGGCGCTAAAGCCAAGTATATGATGAAAACAGGACAACTTACTAGATGAATTCTGCTCAAAATAAAGTTTGTTTGTTAGCTTTACATGTAAACTATATTTATGGTTTTTCCGCAACTAACGGAGGAAAATAGCCCTGCTTTCTTGGATTTTTATTGAATGCATACTATATAATCTGAAAAGTAATAAATCCATCACTTGAGCTCAGATTTAACAAAAGTTCGTCATTGCGATTCCAAATGTATCCGTTTTGATTCAAAATAGAGAACCTGAATGAATTTTTTCGTATCGATGCGAGCAGGTGATGTTGACTCATTGTTCAATTCTGTCATCTTTCTCCTTACGGTTGTAAAATCAAAAAACTTAGAAGCGTAATTTTCGAACTTCGGATTTAAAAAATCAGTAAGGCCAAGGGACGCCAAATGGTTTAATGACTGGTAAATTGCCCTGCGGACCCGTTGTTTGGATGCTTTAACCTCTCTTTTTAATTCCGTCTCTGCAGCTGATTCTCCAAGTCTTTTTCGAGCTAAATTCACAAAAATCTCTTCTAGTATAGGGAACTCTTGTTCAAATGTTTTATCTTGTTCATATTGATATAAATAATCCAACATATCCAGTAAATCTTTACTTCCGTTTTCAGTAGCTATCCCTAATTCGGATAAAAGAAATTGACTGGAAGTTCTTATATGTTTTTCGTTGTTGTCTTTTTCCTGAAGACTTTGACGGTAATCCAAATTAAGCACCGTATTGAGCGATTTTTGAATATCATGTATCGATTTTTCCAATCTGATTCGTTCGATGACTTTCTGAATGACCGTTAACACTTCAATCCTGTTGATTGGTTTGATTATAAAGTATTCAACACCAAGTAAATAGGCTTCACCAATCATTTCTTTCGATTCCACTTGAGAAACCATGATGATTTTCCCTTTGAATGACGGTTTTATTTGACGAATCGTTTTTATTCCATCTTGAATCGGCATTAACAAATCGATTAATAAAATGTCGATATTTTTCAAAGTTAGCATTTGTTGATCCAATAATGAGCCGTCCTCCGCTTCTCCTACCACTTTACCAAGATCCTCATCTTCAATGATTTGGGCCAACATCGAGCGAACCACTTCGTCATCATCTATTATATAAAAAAACATCGTATCACCCCTTCTCAATTAAGTGATCAACCAATAATCGAATTATGAAAATCGATCCTTTTCCTTCCGGTCTGTCCTGAACCGTAACATCACCTTCAAGTTGTTCGACAATTTCTTTTACATACGATAATCCGATGCCTGTCGATGGGTTACCAGCAAGATCATATCTAGAAGTAAACCCAGGCTTGAAAATTAATGCTTTATGCTTCGATGCAACACCAGGACCGTTATCTCCTATCCGAAATTCAACCGAATTATGCTCCTTATTAATGTCAATTGTGATGGTTCCCGTATCTTTGATAGCTTCTACAGCGTTTGCAACGACATTATTAATGATTGATAGAATGGTGTAAATATGATATTGGGGATGCATGCCATCAATCGTGTACACAAATTGGATGTCTTTCCCTAGTAAACGGGCGTATTTCTCGTTTGCTCGTACGATGATGTTTGCCAGTTCATGTACGGACATATAATCTGTAAAACTTTCTTCGGAAATCAGCTTTGAGAGTCCTGCAAAAATACGCTGGTTATCCTTTTTAACCTCATGTACTTCACCGGCAATTTTTAATGCTTGTCGCCTTAAATCCTCGACCGGAAAGCTCATTTGTTCATTTTCTAAACTGTCTAAGCTTTTGTATAGATCATACGATTTTTTGGTTATATTTTCAGCATCTTGCAACGTTTTTTTTAAATGAATTGATTCTTCATATAAATTGGAAATGAGCATGAGCATGTGTTCATTTTTTTTTCTAATGTGTCTCTCCCTCGACTGTGATTCATACAACTTCATCATATTGAAAAAGCTTAGAACAATAAAACTGTGTGAAAATGCGATGACGATTATCTCATTCAGTGCTGCTAGTGTAATCGTTGTTTCTAATACGAAATATTGAATGATTAATTCCACACAGTCGGACAATATTTCAATTATGAAGCCAATAAATCCAATCATCAAAGTTTGATGATGAAAACGGTTGATGTTCGCTAAATAAAAAAGAAAAGAATAAGTGAAATAAAAGAAAAAACTAGGAAAGTGCGTCTGGAAAGAGGATGTCCAGTCAAAATTCTCCTGCATGATGAAATCTAGTAGCATACGAAATTCCACCACCACTGTTCCTGTCAAAAAACCTGGTAAAAATGCTGGCATTTTCCGCAACAATAACAAAAAGAAGAAAAATGTTGGTGCACCAAAACTCATTCGAAACGTCTCATTTAAAGGGAAAGACTTTATTTCGCCTGCTAAGGGCACTGTTACTATCATTAGAACAAGAATATTGATGTCTTTTTTTACTAAAGCACTGAGATTCAAGATAATCACCTCCCAATTTTGACTAAAAATCAGTATACAGCCTCGTTGACCTTAATACAACGTAAAAATGATTTCGGGTATAAGAAATCCATAAAACTGTCACTAAAGCATTTTTAAATGTTTTACAACATTCATCTCCATCTTTAACAGAAGAGTTTATAGAATTCCTGGGCATTGAGATTCAACCAAGTAAAAACTATGAATATAGACAACAATTGACATCACAGTTAAAGACAATAACTCCTTTGCAGCAGTAATAGGTATGGCCGAAAATGATGAAATAAAGAGTGGTAAATTAAAGAGTTTTAATATACCAGATGGGGCAATTTTATTAGAGAATATATCCTTATTCATAGAAAGTAAAATTGGATATAATTCATATCTATTAAAAGAGCAATTAGAAGGACATAAGAATCTATTTCCTGAAAAACAAAAAGTTCAATGTGAACCAATAATTATTAAATGGAAAGAGATATGTGATTTCTTCAGGAGAAATTACAATTATTATGAAATAAAAAATGATAGTTTGACATGTTTCCTTTTAAAACAATTTGAAGAATTTTGCATAATTAATTGTATTGGAGATAAACAGAATTCAAAAGAATACTTTTTTTTAAGATTCATAAGATATTCTGGCAAAAATTAAGACCCTTGATTTAAGAAAATTAAGGGTCTTACCTAATAAATAAATCACCTAATTATGGGCCTTTTCTAGGGCTAGTTTTATACCAAAACCTATCAGTATAGTGCCTGTGATTCCTTCAATAATATTTTGTGCTTTAGGTTTTTTCATAAAAGAACTAATCTGATTAATTAAAAAGACATAAAGTAAAAACCATATGGCAGTCAATACAGTATAAGTGATGCCCATTATAAGAAATGGTATAAAGGTATTGCTTTCAGAGTCCACGAATTGAGGCAAAAAGGTTAAGAAAAAGACAGCAACTTTTGGATTAAGGATATTGGAAAGGAACCCTTGTTTAAAACAAGATGTGTTTTCAAACTGGTTTTTTGTGTCCATCTCAACGTTTGCTGTTTCTTCTTTTTTCTCAAAGACCATAATGTTTTAGCACCGAGATAAATTAAGTAAACAGCACCAATATATTTGAAGACAGAAAATAATAACGCTGATTTAACAATTATTGCTGAAAGTCCTAATACAGCAGCAGAAGTATGGATAAGAAGGGCGCAACAAGTACCAAAAGTTGTTTTAAGACCTCCACTTCTCCCAACGATGAGAGTATTTTTTGTAGCAATCGCAGTATCTGGACCTGGTAAAATAATTAGAAAAATACACATAGCGACAAACAGATAAAAGTTTTCCATTTTATTATCACCTTTCTGATTATTATAAGTCTTCTGAAGAATATGTGATTCCCACATAAGGGCGCTTTTCTTCAATAACCCAAACTATAAATAAGCCGAAAATATGCAAGTTTCATTTTATGCATATTTTTTGGCTTTTTTCACATTCAAAAAACATATATGCAATTAATAGCATTTTTTAATTGCCAAATACAAGTAACTGTCTTAATACCACTTATTGTATTTTATATTTAAAATCTAACAGACCTTCTTGAATTGGAGGGTCCTTCTTATTATTGACCTCGAACAATGTCCGCTAATGCTTATTGCGTGATTTGGTTCCATTGCTACACAGACCCCGTTACCCTAACCTCTCCAACTGATGAAATTTTATCTATCCTATCCGTTGTTGGAATTAAACTTAGTTATACTTCTTTATTATGCAGCAGTCACCTACAAAAGTTAAAAACCCTGACGGGTTTATCAGAAAAGCAATTCGAGTAAATTGGAGTCCAACTTCTATACCTATTAAGTTACCAAAGAAATCTAGTAAGCGATTGTATGATTTAACTCAACAAGAGTTTGAAAATAATCTCAATCAAGTAAATAACCAGCAATCAAAACCTGTTCCTTTTTATAATTGGCTTGAAGAATAAGTAATGTGATTAAAGAATAGGTAGGTGATTGTTTTATGACTAAATATCAGTATCACTATTGCCCTGAAGGAATTGAAAGCCGTTTTTATTAAGCAAATTCTAAGGTTTGTAACTCATTCTCGGGTGTGTTATTTTTTGCAGTTAAATAGATACGAGGGACCCGTTTTCCTATTAAACAAACGACTTCGTAGTTGATGGTCCCCATGATATGAGCGATTTCATCAACGGATTGAAAAGCCTCTCCATTTCCACCGAAAATAATCACTTCATCCCCATGCTGGCAAGCGGACACGCTCGAAACATCAATCATCGTTTGGTCCATGCAAACTCTGCCCACCACAGGAACCTTTTGCTCCTGTAATAAAAATTGCCCTCGGTTTGATAGGAGTCTTGAAAGCCCGTCAGCATACCCTATTGGAAGTGTGGCAATGACGCTGCCGCTTGAAGGCGTGTAGGTGCATCCATAGCTAATCGGCTGGGTTTCAGACACTGTTTTCAGTGCGGCAATTTTCGTTTTTAGTGTCATTGCCTGACAAAGTGAGATTGGATGATTTTTAAGGGAAGCGTCAGGATACAGTCCATATAACGCAATTCCTACGCGAACCATATCCAGATGCATCTCCGGAAAGTTCATCGTCCCCGCACTATTGCAGCAATGCTTTAAAGGGATGGATAGATGATGATCTTCTAAAAAAGATAAAACAGATTGAAATCGTTCAAATTGCAGAAGCGTATAGGATGGATCCTCATTGTCGGCGATGGCAAAATGGGTAAAGATGCCTTTCAGAAAGACATTTGGCGACCCAGTTGCTTTTTTGGTTAAAGAAAGTGCTTCTTCACCGGTTTGAACGCCTATTCTTGTCATTCCGGTATCGATTTTAAGATGTATGGATACCGTAGTTTGCAAATGTTCCGCTTGAAAAATAACCTCGTCAAGTACATCCTCCGTAAATACCGTTAAATCCACGCCTGCAATGATTGCCTGTCTAATGGAGCGAATCGGGGTATACCCCATTACAAGAATCGGCTCGGTAATCCCAGACTCTCTCAGTTCGATGGCTTCATCCAAAATAGCTACCGCTAAATAATCAGCGCCTGCTTCGATAGCTGCTTTCGCAACGTGCACTGCTCCGTGCCCGTACCCATCTGCTTTAACCACAGCCATTAAATTTACTGATTCTCCAATGTATTTTTTTAATTGCTTAGTATTATGTTGAATGGCATCTACTGAAATTTCTGCCCATGTATCCCGGTAACTTGGTTGAATCACTTGACTCCCTCCCTAAGAAAAAACCCTCAAGAATGAACTTGAGGGGGCTAGTTTGTTTAGATGGCTGCTAATTCTTTTTCTAATGCTTTTTCTACTGGTACATATTCAAAGTTAAGGTCTTTAGCAACTGCTTCGTACGTAATTTCCCCGTTCGCCACATTGACACCAAGCTTTAATGCTGGATTTTCAGTGATTGCCTTCACGACACCTTTATTTGCAATTTGTAAGCCATATGGAACTGTGACATTCGTAAGCGCCATTGTGGATGTTCTTGAAACGGCTCCAGGCATGTTGGCAACAGAGTAATGAACAACTCCGTGTTTTACAAATGTTGGATTATCGTGTGTTGTAACATGGTCAATTGTTTCCACGCTTCCGCCTTGGTCAATGGCTACGTCAACAATAACAGAACCAGGCTTCATGGATTTTACCATTTCCTCTGTTACAAGCTTAGGAGCTTTGGCTCCAGGAATTAATACCGCACCGATGACAAGGTCTGCTTCTTTCACCGCTTCGGCAATGTTGTATGGATTAGACATTAAAGTTTTAATTTGGTTTCCGAAAATATCGTCCAAATAACGGAGGCGATCTGCACTTAAGTCGATAATCGTTACATCTGCACCTAAACCAATTGCCATTTTAGCTGCATTTGTTCCGACGATTCCGCCGCCCACGATGGTTACTTTACCACGGCTTACCCCTGGAACACCTGCAAGCAGGATACCCATACCGCCGTTTACTTTTTGTAAAAATTGTGCGCCGATTTGTACAGACATGCGGCCGGCTACTTCGCTCATTGGCTGAAGGAGTGGAAGTGTACGGTTAACAGAAACTGTTTCGTAGGCAATCGCGATCACACCGCTGTCTTTTAGAGCTTTTGCTAAAGCAGGCTCTGCTGCTAAGTGAAGGTAAGTAAATACTACTAAACCAGGTCGGAAGTACTTATATTCACTTTCAAGCGGTTCTTTTACTTTCATAATCATTTCAGCGCTTGCCCAAACATCTGCTGCTAACTCGATGATTCCAGCACCAGCTTGCGCGTAATCGGCATCTGCGAAACCGCTTCCAATTCCTACCCCTTTTTCGATTAATACTTTATGTCCTGATTGTACAAATGAAACAACCCCTGCTGGTGTAAGTGCCACACGGTTTTCGTTATTTTTAATTTCCTTCGGTACCCCAATAATCATGTTTGATATCCCCCTTAGAAGACTGATTTGATTTTTTCTGTTTTTAGAATAATCCTTTCGAAATCATTTTTCTTTGTTTGGATTACAGAAAAAAAATGACCGCATTTGTGAAATTTCACAAAAAGGCCATCAAAGTCTTGATTTAATAAGGAATATGAGAGGGTTTACTCTATTGAAAAATTAAAATTCCTTTTGTGGAAATTTTCAAAACCCTCGGATTTATAAAAACTTTTCAAGCTTGAGATCTAAAAATAAGGTCATCTTTTGGTTCGGATCTTTTAAATTCACTTCACCGATTTCGGAGATTCGCTTCAGTCGATAGGTTAACGTATTGGTATGAACATTTAATGCTTTAGACGCTTCATGAACATTGCTGTCTTTGTTTAGGAATACTTCTAAAGTTTCCACTAGGTCGGTGTTATTTTTTTGATCATATTCCCGAAGTTTTTTCAAGGAATAGTTTTCATTATGATTCATTTCTGCTTTTTCTATCAAAATATCTATATACTTATAAATTCCTAGGCTTTGATAGCTATGAATTTCTTTTGCTTCATCGGGAAATTTCCTTTTAACAGATAATACGGTTCGTGCTTCTTTGTATGATTTCTCTACTTTTAATAAATTACGATAGACACTGCCGAAGCCTTGAACAATAGATTCAATCCCAAATCGTTCTTTCATTTTATCCACAAACAATTCACAAAACATATTTAGTTTGTTGATAGGTTGCCCGATTCCATCAACTGAAATAAACAATATAAGGTGTTGATGGTCGATGGTATAAAGCAAAATCCTTGGCTGCTGTACGGTCTTTAATAGATAAGCGATATGCTTCTCATCATCCCTTGTTAAATCTTTCGAAAATTGAAACACGGCAACAGCAAAATGGTTAGGAGGAGAGATTTGCAGCGAGTGAAATTTGTTGATAATTTCTTCATTCGAAACAAGATGACTTGTTAACAGCTGCCAGAAAAACTCTTGAAATTGTTCCTCTTTTTTATTTTTACGGGTCTGCACTTGAATCAGTTTATTTTTTGTCGCTTCTGCCGCCCGTTTTAAACATGCCATATCTTCGTCGCCTAATGTCTTGTCAATCTCCAATGCCCAAATGAATCCAAGCACTTCATCATTTTTCCAAACCGATACCGTTACCCTGTCTCCTAGACCAATATCCTCCAAGGTCTTTACCCGTACAGGGTCCCGGCTGCTTAGCAATTTAGGAATAACTCCTTCTTTCCATAAGGAATTGATGACTTTTTCTGGGACACGCCGGCCAATAATCGTGGCAATTCTTGCCGGATCGGTTCGATCATCATGTGTGCTATAGGCAAGAAGCCGATGATTCGCATCTTCAATCGTGATCGGACATCTTAGCATTTCGCTTACCATATCCGCCAATTCTTCTAAACTATCAAAACTAGCACGAAACGGATCGTTTTTCATCTATACCACCTCTATCAATAAGATTGTGCATTTTGTAACACATTTGTTATAGGTAACAAAATACTTTTAATATTTTTGTATTTATACTACAATATAATCTGTTCACAAATATGTTATATTAAATTCGAAAAGTTTTCACATTTATTTTTTGTAAGTTATTGTAAACGCTAACATTTTATTAAAAAGAATAGGGGGATATTATTCAAATACTGAACTATAAGTTTTATTCGAATAATATTTTTGTCGCTTTTCTATTTTCTCTTTTATTTAATAAAAGAGAAATAGTCTTTTTCAACCAAACTAGGGGGGAGAATATGCAAAAAAATCAGCATCAATTACAAAGGGGTTTAGAAGAAAGACACATTACGCTCATGTCTTTAGGAGCAGCGATTGGGGTAGGTTTGTTCCTAGGATCGGCATCTGCTATTAAGCTGGCCGGACCTGGTATCATCCTCGGTTATGCATTTGCAGGTATGATCATGTTCTTTATTATGAGGGCACTTGGTGAGATGGCGATTCAAAAGCCTGTTGCCGGATCATTCAGCCAATATGCTCGTGATTATTTAGGTGCCTTGCCTGGATTCTTAACAGGATGGAATTATTGGTTTTTATGGGTTGTTACGTGTATGGCGGAGATTACGGCAGCAGGGATCTACATGGAGTATTGGTTCCCAGTTGTACCGCGATGGATTTGGGCACTGGCGGCTTTAGTGATCATGGCGGCTGTCAACTTTCTAAATGTTAAAGCTTATGGAGAACTTGAATTCTGGTTTGCGTTAATCAAGATTGTTACTATTATCTTCATGATTGTTAGTGGTATTGGAATGATCGCTTTTGGAATTGGTAATGGCGGAATTGCTACAGGAATCAGCAATCTTTGGGAGCATGGCGGACTTCTTCCAAACGGCATTACCGGGGTGTTGATGTCATTACAAATGGTCATGTTTGCGTTCTTAGGAATTGAGATGATTGGGATTACAGCAGGAGAAGTTAAGAACCCTGAAAAAACACTTTCCCGCGCCATTGATACTGTTTTCTGGCGGATTCTTATTTTCTACGTTGGGGCTTTATTTGTCATCATGTCGATCTATCCTTGGACTGAAGTCGGCGTAGAAGGAAGTCCGTTCGTATTAACGTTTGACAAGCTTGGAATCCCTGCGGCAGCGGGAATTATTAACTTCGTTGTGTTAACAGCGGCACTTTCATCTTGTAACGGCGGTATTTTTAGTACAGCACGGATGCTTTTCAACTTGGCTGAAAACGGTGAGGCACCAAAGGGATTAGGGCAATTAAACAAAAATGGTGTTCCTAGCAAGGCCGTTTTAGTAACAGCAGGTGCCTTATTAGTCGGCGTTGTGCTTAACTATTTAGTACCAGCAAAAGTATTCACTTGGGTAACAGCGATTTCGACGTTTGGTGCAATTTGGACGTGGTCGATGATTTTATTATCACAAATTCGTTACCGTAAGGGCTTGAAACCAGAACAAGCAAAGGGCTTAAAATACAAAATGCCGTTATTCCCATTCACTTCTTATTTCTCATTAGCATTCTTGATTCTAGTCGTAGGTTTAATGGCATACTTCCCAGATACAAGAATTGCTCTCATCGTCGGACCACTATGGCTGGGAATTCTTGTAGCCTTCTATTATGGCAAGGGATATCATAAGAAGGAAAAGGGAAACCAGGGAAGCGCTCGAAAAGCAGTATAGGAAGAAAAAAACGTAAAAACTCCTTTATTTTTAAAGGAGTTTTTACGTTTTTTATTAGAATAATACTGTTTTGACTTGGTTTTGTTTCACTGGTTGTTTTCTACTTTCAGAGGAGCAAGTGCTTTTTCATTTAGGTTTACTTCTTGTACTTGATCCACTGAGGGGTTGAAGGTGAAACGGCTCTGAACTTCTCCCTCTGTCGGATTGAAGAAGCGGAGGACGAAACCTTCTGCTTTTTCTGCTTTTTTCAACGTACCTAAGACCGCGTTATCGCTTGATTCTTCCAAGAAGCTGAAGCTTACTGGTGTTTTGATGCCAGATGGATTAAGCTTCATCGCATTGTACGGAATTTTATTATAGGTCTGTAAAGGTGTTGTATATTCTTTTGCCAGTCTGACTACATTGGCATCCGTCGTTGACCTTGTAGGATGCCACTCCAATGCTAACTGTGGATTTTAAATAGTAATAACTTACCTCTTTTCCTTTAAATATAGGTGAGTAGCTTCTATATCTTTCGCATCGACTCCTGCTGCTCCTTTATTTCTTCTAACCCTTTCAAAGGCTTGGTTTAGATTATCCTTTTCCAAAATCTTTTCAATTAATGTTTTAGTAAATTTCAAATTGTTCCTATGTTGTTGAGGTTGTACAAGAGTAACTCCACTCTATTAAAGATGCTCATATTTTCCGAATACTCACTCTTTAATAGTCCTTAATTGGCTGTGTCCTTGTTATCTTGTAAATTACTCTAACATAGTCGCTCCTTTCGTTCCGTCCTTCTCAGTCCAAAGGACTGATACTATGACATCTGCTGACTTCTCTTAGTTCAGCTACTTATCACTAAGTAGGTTTTCTTACGAGGTACTAAGAGATCTCCCAGGGTAAGTTCATCCACTTTCTCCTCATATATCTGCCACATTTATTCCTACCTCATCCGGGGATATTTGGGACTTTACCTTGTTCTGCAGGTTCGTCCTGAAAGTAAGAACCTCAAATGTGATTCGTGTACCTCAGACCGAGGATTTGTCTAGGGCTTCCTTCAGATTCCACTTCACCATGGACACCCTTGCCTTCGACTAATGGTTCGCATATCCCAACGCCCATAACGGACTCTCACCGTCTAGTTGATGAACATGCCTGGCACACAGAAAATGGCTTATCTTATTGCTGATAAGCCATTTAATCTTTACTTGATAAATCCATTGAGGAATTGATATAACTCTTCTAATTCGCCTTCTTTGGCCACAATACAGTTAGGATATAGTTTTATTTCTACTACGCTGATAATTTAAAATCATTGGGAGTTGGGAGTCCAGAAGCAGAAATAATTAAATGAATATAACGTACTGATACTACTAGTTTAAAAGGCTTTATATCAAGTATGGCAACAAACAATCTATTTTTCCGCCCATCCTTTTTGATCCAAATTCACAAAACTTTCGTACTTTTCTTTTTTCGAACTTTTAATTCTTCTGTATTTTTTTGTAGTTTTCCGTATCATTATGTAGCCCCTATTATAAATTAAAGCTACGTTTTTGTTAGAGGATATTTGAAAGCGCTTAACGATATTTGTATTTTTCGAGTTTTTAAACCTATTTGTAATGAAGCTTTTAGCAGAGGCTATTACGGATAGCTTGACGGCATTCGATGAATGACTCACATGAACTTTGAGTTGGGCTTTGATTTTAAAATGTAGTCTCAATTCATTAACCATGCTACTGGTTAATCAGGGCCCTTTCAAGAATTTCATTTTGATGGGATTTATTCTTCTTCTGCTTTAACAAATACGTATTTGGCCGTGAAAGGGGTGGTAAAAAATCAGGTTGCGGTTGCAATAGTTTCTTAAAAGAACAACATAGAATGATACCCCGTGTTAACCTAACACAAAAACATGGAAAAAATCACGGAATTCCCAAATCAACTTTCTATTGAACAAATTCGTTGTTTCATATTTTGCTAATTACTCTTGTAATGAAGGAATGACTAATTATCAAACTAACAACAAAGAAAAAATTATCTAACATTAAAAATCTAGCAATAGGCGGCGCCACCGCCGGAGCTAGGGGTATTTTCGACTCAAACCATAATTTTCAAACTGGTATCTAACTGCTTCAACATAAACTACTAAACTTTAACAGAGGTGATGACATGCAACAATTACTGCATAGTATAGTGAGCTTAACAAATGATTTTCTTTGGTCAAAGTTATTAATTATTATGCTAGTTTCATTCGGTCTTTATTTCACATTTAAATCGAAATTTGTACAGTTTCGAATGTTAAAGGAAATGGTCCGTGTTTTAATGGAGGGGAAAACTGGTTCTAAAGACAGCATTTCTCCATTTCAAGCGTTCTGCATTGGTATGGCGGCTCGTGTTGGAACAGGTAATATCACAGGAATTGCGATTGCGATTGCATTAGGCGGTCCTGGAGCGGTATTCTGGATGTGGATTATTTCTATTATTAGCTCAGCATCCAGCTTTATTGAAAGTACGTTAGCACAAGTATATAAAGTAAAAGATAAAGACGGTTTCCGCGGCGGTCCATCCTATTATATGGAAAAAGGATTAAACAAACGTTGGATGGGAGTATTATTCTCCATTTTAATTACGATTTCTTTCGGTCTTGTATTCAATTCTGTACAATCAAATACCGTTACAATTGCTTTTGAGAATGCATTTGGTACAGATCGTTTAACTCTAGGGATTATCATGGCACTTATTTTCTCTGCAATTATCTTTGGCGGTGTGAAGAGTATTGCAAAAGTTGCTGAATACAAGGTTATGCTTTTAGCTGTGTTATACATCGGTATTGCATTATTTGTCATAGCTACGAACATAACAAAAATGCCGGAAGTTCTTTCTCTTATTGTTAAAAACGCGTTTGGCTTTGAACAAGCTGTAGGCGGTTCACTCGGCGCTGCGCTCATGCATGGAGTTAAGCGCGGCTTATTCTCGAATGAAGCTGGTATGGGGAGTGCGCCAAACGTTGCCGCAACGGCAACAACAAGTCATCCGGTAAAACAAGGACTTATTCAAGCATTTGGCGTATTAACGGATACACTGATTATCTGTACAAGCACAGCATTTATTATTTTACTTTCGGATGCTTACAAACAACCAGAGTTAAATGGTATTGCACTTACACAAGCAGCATTAAGTGAACACGTTGGTTCCTGGGCTTCAGGCTGCCTTGCCATCTTTATTTTCCTATTTGGATTCGGTGCGTTAATTGGTAACTATTATTACGGAGAAACAAACGTTCGCTTTTTACACAAAAGTAAAGCATGGATGATCCTATATCGAATAAGCGTAATAGCCATGATTATATTTGGTTCAGTTGCAAAGATTCAACTTGTATGGGATTTGGCTGATTTATTTATGGGCTTCATGGTTCTCGTGAACTTAATTGCCATTCTTTTATTATCAAAAGTAGCTTTTGCTGCTTTAACGGATTATATGAAACAGAAAAAAGCTGGTAAAGATCCTGTCTTTTATAAAGATAGTATTAAAAATCTTGAAAACATTGAATGCTGGGAGCACTCTCAAGCTGCTTCACCTTCAAAAAAGGAGGAAGCTATGTAATAATACAAAAAGATGTTCAGACACAGTATGCGGTCTGAACATCTTTTTGTTGGTTCTAGTATAAAGCGAGACTTCCATCAGTGGGGGTTTTCTTTATCCCCCACTGATGGTTAGCGAGACTTATCGGACTTTTACGGGCAGTTATCCCCCACCTTCGCTTCTTGTATTACTTAAGCTTAGAGGTGGGGGTATTACTGCCCGTTAAAGCGGGATAAAAACACCTATGATGTTTTTTAGAAAATACTTAAATCCCATTCTTTTGCTATATGTTCCAATAACATAACGCCTGGTAAACTGTTTCCATATTCATCAATAGCTGGCCCGTATATACCAATACCGCATCCATTTTGAAATGGTCGTTCACTCCTTACTCTTGATGGGACGAGTGCCATAATTCCTCCGGACACTCCACTTTTCGCTGGCAATCCGATGAAAGCAGCAAATCTGCCAGACGCATTGTACATTCCACAAGTAAGCATTAAAGCTTTCGTTAATCTAGCTACCTTTTTAGGCAGGACCTGTTCTTTACGAATAGGATGATATCCATCATTTGCAAGAATCAGCCCAATCAAGGCTATGTCCTCTGTATTTATTTCTATAGAACATTGTTTCAGGTAAACCTCTAGGGCTTCCTCTACATCTGATTCTAAAAAACCGGTCTCTTTCAAATAGTAAGCTAAAGCTCTATTCCGGTGGGCTGTTTGCCATTCAGATTGAAACACTTCCTCATTGATAGTTGGACGTTTCCCTATCATTTTTTCGATTAATACGTAGAGAAATTCTAATTTAGTTTGTGCCGATTTTCCTGGCAGGAGTGAAGCGATCGTAATCGCTCCAGCATTAATCATAGGATTAAACGGCTTTCCTGATTTATGCATCTCTAAACGAATAATTGAGTTAAAGGCATCTCCAGTTGGTTCCACATCAACCCGCTCTAACACATAAGAAATACCTCGACTTAAACATGCAGCTATAAAGCTGATTACTTTTGATATACTTTGTAAGGTGAAACAGACATCCCAATCTCCTGACTTTATCATTGTTCCATCTGTCCCCATTATGCTTATGCCTAATTGCGATGAATTTACCTTTCCCAAAGCAGGAATATAAGTAGCATTTTGGCCTTTAGCAGCGTAGGAACGATAATGTGTTATCCATTGATCTAAGCAAGCTTTCCTTTGACTATCAACCTGAACGCTATGCTCCTTTATCATATAACCATATTCCTCCATCTCACTAATTTTATACTGTATACATTTTTATTTAAGAGGGATCAGACAATAAATGCAGGAAAACATGTCAAGGCCATCCCCTTTTCTCATAGATTGATAGGTAATGTTCAAAAGATGTAGTATATCTAGATTTATAGATTTCTACCATAACCTAACGAATCATAAGCTATATTGCTCCCAAGGAAAATTAAGCGTTAAATATGCGACCAACTCTTTGCTTTTTTGTTTCCGTTCTTTACGCATTCTTGTTCGCTCTGGTAGGTTTCATGTAATTTTCTCTCTTCTTCGGTTTCCGGAATAATTTATAGAACACTCGTTTGTCGTTTATGCTGATCATGTGGTACAAATGTTAAGAGGGCAGTCGCTGTAATTACTCACCGCTTTTCCCCCGCAATTCTATTCTTCCTATGTGATAGATGATGATCGTTCCAGTTTCTTAGTAATCTAATTGGAATTTTATTACTTTTGTAAAACTGTTCACTATATTTTTACAAATATCGGAATTTACTCTTACTAATAATCTACATTCCTTACTATATTTTTGAAAAAGAATCATCTTCCGAATCAACGATAGTTGGCTCGAAATTGTTTAGACTTAACATGACTCAACAAAATCATGAAAGTAAATCACTTCAGAAAGAATTTTATAACCTTGAATTCTCTCAAAAACTTCTTTTGCTTCTTTTTCAGTGGAAAATTCAAACATTTTAATATTGCTCATTGAATGGACAGTGATTATCCACATGAAGAATTCCCTCCAATTAAAAGATTATGTTTTAACTCTTTTTTCCATAGATTGATAGAGAGTTTTACATTTTATACCCATCCACGGAAACGTGAAGCTTCAGCCGTTTTTCTTATTCCAACCATATATGCTGCTAAACGCATATCAACTTGATGGGCCTGTGATGTTTGATAAATATTTTTAAAGGAATCGACCATTACTTTTCCCAGTTTTTCCGCAACCTCTTCCTCTGACCAATAATATCCTTGATTATTTTGAACCCATTCAAAGTAAGAAACAGTGACACCACCTGAACTTGCCAGTATATCTGGTACAAGAAGGACTCCTCTTTCATCCAAAATTTTAGTTGCCTCAAGGGTTGTTGGCCCATTTGCTGCTTCTACCACAATTGATGCTTTTATACGGTGGGCATTTTGTGCCGTAATCTGGTTCGAGATGGCAGCCGGTACAAGAATGTCGCAATCAAGTTCAAGCAGCTCCTCGTTTGAGATTGTATTGTTGAACAGCTGTGAAACCGATCCAAAGCTGTCACGACGGTCGAGTAAATAATCAATATCAAGACCTTCTGGATTATAGATACCTCCATGTACATCTGAAATTCCAATCACTTTCGCTCCTGCATCATGCATGAATTTCGCCAGAAAACTTCCTGCATTCCCAAAGCCTTGAATCACGATGCGTGCATCTTGTAAGTTAATGCCTCTTTTCTTCACTGCTTCTTCAATGCAAATCGTTACGCCGCGTGCTGTTGCCGTTTCACGACCTTGTGATCCTCCTAAAACAATCGGTTTACCCGTAATAAATCCAGGAGAATCGAATTCTCGAATACGGCTGTACTCATCCATCATCCACGCCATAATTTGAGAATTCGTATACACATCCGGTGCCGGAATATCTTTTGTAGGGCCAACAATTTGGCTGATGGCACGAACATATCCGCGACTTAACCTCTCCAGCTCCCTAAACGACATATTCCTTGGATCGCAAATAATACCGCCTTTTCCCCCGCCATAAGGAAGATCGGCAATGCCACACTTTAAACTCATCCAAATGGATAAGGCTTTTACCTCTTCTTCATTTACTTCAGGATGGAAACGGACGCCCCCTTTAGTAGGCCCTACTGCATCGTTATGTTGAGAACGATAGCCGGTAAACACTTTAATGGAACCGTCATCCATTCGAACTGGGATACGTACCGTTAGGATTCTAACTGGTTCTTTTAATAACTCGTACATATCTTCGTTATAGCCTAACTTCTGAACCGCCTCTTTTATAATGAGCTTTGTTGAATTTAATAAATCTAACGTTTCACTTTTCGTACTGTCTTGCTTTTGTACTTGATTACGATTAACAGGGAGTATCGTTTTCATTCTTTACACCTCTTATGTTATAAGTTAATAAAAATGTTTTACGTTTCTTGTCATAATCTAATTTGATTTCTTCCTATGCAATAATGAGGATGAACTAACAATTTAGCCTAACTTCGCAATTAAGCTTTCTATCATTCTCTTTAGGCATCGACTTATAATCGCTCACAGTCTATTTATTAATCAGTTCCATTTTCTTACTAAACTCCATGCTTTTCTAATGTTAGAGTAATCCTCTTTGAGAAATACCCCCCCCCCTTAAGGCTCCTATGAGTAAAAATTCAGCAGGATAGTAAAGAAGTTAATATGAACCCTTAGCTCCTTTACTTATTTTGCTCCAGTTAACGATCAACTAGCATTCCAAGTGTAATAAATGACAATACCAGGAAAATCAATTCAAACTTGCTAAAAACTTAAAAAACATAATACACAAAACTATTTAAACGTTTTCATTTTTATACTAATGAAAATGTTGTTTTAATTTATAATAAGCACTACTGAATGTAACTAAAAACTACGCAATACTACAAAAAAATTACAAAATGACTGTTATACATATCGGTTGGTTCAGTTAAGTTCGGGTGCAAAAGCTTCAAGACGAGTACTGGTGCAAATATGACCTGTTAGAAACATAGTATTTCAATAAAAACAAGAGAAAAAAAGGCTGCAAAGCTCTTCTTCAAGAAAGCTTTGCGGACTAAGATAGATTTCTGCTTTACTTTCGTAAGAAAGTGACAAGGAGGGGATCACCAGTTCCGTTAACTACCTTCCTTACATGTTGTCGTTCCTCCATACCCCTCTAAGTTCTTCACGCTTCCCGTGGTCTTCGCCCATATTCTCAAGGCTCGACCTCTTCTCAGCCACCAAAGGTGGTTTCTTTTGACGATTCGGCAGGATTAACTTTATGTTCCAACCTGTAAGGTTGCTTGCACTCTACTAGAGAGCTACTTTGTCACAGGGCTTACAACCTTAGAATTTTTTCACGAGCTGCCTGTAAGCTACTGAGCGTCTTGGTACTTACTAAGATTAGACTTTCACCAATTAACGATTAACGGTTTAATGGGCAAGTAGTATATAAAGTGTCAACAACATTTTTTGATATGTTTTTTATTCTTTCCTTATAATAAAGTTGTAGAAGTTTATCAAATTAGTGTGCAAGTGTAGCAGCTTTGAATAATTTTTGGTCAAATCGAAACGAAAAACCTTAATAATCAAACAAAAAGAATGAAATGTTTTGAAAAATGATAAAGGGGAACCTCTTTTTCATCGTAATGTTATGTTGAAAAATCCAGTAATTAAGCAAAAAGAAAGCTTAAATGAAACAAGTAGAAAGCTTTCCAATTTCATATATTTACGAAGTCACTTCTTATATTTTATTAAAAATGAATATAAACATAGTTTATCTGATCATAAAAAGAGTTATTTTCTTGGAGATACAGAGAAAGAGTATGCTATTTTATCAATTTTTCTTGGTAACGGAATATGAGTAATGAGATTGCAGATTTAAGAATAAGGGATATATATTTTACATATAACCAAATTAGAGTTTTTCGTAAAGGTCATAAGACAGAAAACGTACAAGTATTCTCAGAGGTTTGATGATATAAAAGAATATCTAAATGTGAGGAAAGAACAATACGGTGGTACAGATGCTGAATAAGTGTATGTCCAGAAATGATTGAGGAAAGAGAAACTGTTACTCGTAAATTTAATTTGAAATTTGTGTGTGATAAACTCCGTAAATGTAGTAAAATCATGCAGATTCGAATAATTAAGTGTAATGAAAAACGGGGTTAAGAATCTACAATCTGTAAAGCGTTTGTAGACAGCCTTTTTTGTCTTTAAAAAAGAGAGATTGGCACTATAATCGAGAGGTAATACTCCTAAAAGTATTACCTCAAGAAATGGATATTCCAACAACATCAAAAAAAACAACGAACTCACTTTTATCGTTTCACTCTTACCCTTATTACCTGTTATGTCTTGAGCATACACCTCATCAAAACATGCTCTTACCTCTCCTTACTAGTATTTATCTTTCAATCCTTAATCTTAACTCAGATACACCCATAAAGTTTTTAATGGCAAGTGCACATGCCCCCATTATTGCCGCTTTATTTCCTAATTCGGAAATAAACAATTCATTATAGTGGCTGACGGAAGATTTTAAGTGAGATTTAATTTTACTCTCTGCATCAGGGTATAGCTTCAATAACTCACTATTCAAGACTAATATTTCAGGATTAAGAATGTTAACGATATTATTTAGTCCAATTGAAAGGTACTTAATAAACTCCTCAAATTGCTTCATTATTATTTTATCTTCAACAATGATAAGTTGATGAATTTCTTCATACGTCATTCTTTTTAGAAAATGCTTATTTACTTGATGAAAGAAACTCTGTTCTGAAGCATATAGCCCCCAACATCCCAGATTCCCGCAATTACAAGGCTTTCCATCAGGAACAATGATCATATGTCCCATTTCTCCAGCATAACCGTGGGAACCTTTAAGGAGTTCACCTTTAAAAATCATGCCTATTCCAATACCAGAGTACATACTAATACTTAAGACGTTATCACTTTGATGGTTCATAAATACTCTTTCAGCAAATGAACAAAGATTTGCATTGTTCTCAAGTTGAATAGGTAAGTCCACTTCTTTTTCAATATCACCTTTTAAGTCTTTGTTCTTCCAGTTATGGCTAGGAACAAAATTAATAACTTCTTCCTTCGAAACAGTGCCATGTATACCTATTACCACACCAACTATCCCAAAACTGCTTTGTGAGTATGCATCTTTGTAGTACTTTATCCGTTTAATTAAAATATCTACAATTTCATCATAATTAGAGGTGAGTATTTCCATATGATCTGTAAGAACAGGAGAACCCATTAAATCGGATATGATAAAGGTTATATGTTGATAATCTAAATCGATTCCTAATGCATAACCAGCTTTTTGATTGATCGAAAGCATGATTGGCTTTCTGCCTATATGATTATGCACTTCATACGATTCAACAAGTAATCCATCCTCTAATAAATTAGCTACCTGTGAAGAGATGGTAGCCTTTGTTAATTTCGCGACTTTTGATAATTCTGCCCTCGAAATCATACCTTTTTCAAAAATTTTACTTATTATTAAGCGTCTATTTGTTTTTTTAATATAAATAGAATCACATGTCTCTATGGAAATCACCTTCTTCTTAAAACCTTTAAAATCTAGGATCTTTTTAAACTTGGTTGTTGATTTCCGCTGCAGGCGTTCGCTTTCCGCGGGCAGTCTGGGAGCCTCCTCGGATGCGCTAGCGGGGTCTCCCTTTGACACGCTTCTCCCGCAGGAGTCTGATGTGTCCGCTCCAATTTTTATCAAAATCAACAATAATGTTTAACATAGCTAAAATGTCAGTAATCTTGTTAAAACATGTAATCTTACATGATTCATTATTCTGTACAATTACCTAGGCTTACTGAAAGCAATTGACTTAGCTAATTTTTTCATTTGCTTTCTCATCGACAACTGTATATGCATCACGTATGTGTTTTTCTAATTCATCTTGATAGGAATGTTTTTGCTCTGTCGTCCACTCCAGTGCAGATGCCATAAAGGTAACGATGTGATCCTTCCATTCTCTAACCCAATTGATATCAAAGAGTAATGTTCCTGTCCGTCGAAAGAAAAAGTCGATTGGCTTTGTTGTCATTTCTTCTTTAATTGAATACATGAGTTGTAAAAATACATAAAGTGGTAATTGGCTTTTTACTGAATTCTCCATATGCATCTTGCTATATTGAAAAACCTTGTCAACATTTGATCCATACCGTTTCACTAACTTCTCTGCTTGCTCCCTTGTTAGCCCTATGTGAGTTCCAATCTTCACCTTTTCTTCTATAAAGGCTGGAAACTTTTTAGAACCGCCAAAATCCCCTCCGGATATAGGGAGCTTTTTTGTCGTGCAAGCTGAGAATGATCTACTTTCTTCCTCATTAAATTTCTTCGCAAGCAGATCAACAATGATTTCAGCCATTTTTCGATAGCCTGTTAACTTCCCACCTGCAATCGTGATGAGTCCTGAGTCCGATGTCCATATTTCATCTTTACGAGATATTTCAGAAGGATCTTTTCCATCTTCATGAATTAATGGGCGCAATCCTGTCCAGCTGGATTCAATATCTTTTATGGTTATTTTTAATGAAGGGAACATATAGTTGATCGCATCAATGACATATTTCCGATCACTTGCAGTCATTCTAGGATTCGCAATATCCCCTTTGTAGACTGTATCTGTTGTTCCCACATAGGTTTTTTTGTCTCTTGGAATGGCAAACACCATTCGGCCATCTGGTGTATCAAAATAAATAGCTTGTTTGAGCGGAAAACGTTTTTGATCAAGGACAAGGTGAATACCTTTTGTTAATTGCAAAGACTTTCCTTTTAAAGATTGATCCTTTTTACGAAGTGTATCTACCCAGGGACCGGCTGCATTGACAATTTTTTTCGCATAAATTTTATAAGACTTCTTCGTTATTTGATCAACTACGATTACACCTTTTACAATCCCGTTTTCATAGATAAATTCCTCTACTTTGGTGTAGTTTATCGCCGTTGCTCCTTGATTAACTGCTTCTTTCACAACTTCAATTGTTAACCGTGCATCATCTGTTTTATATTCCACATAGTAGCCGCCGCCTTTTATACCGTCCTTTTTTAGCAAGGGCTCACGCTTTAACGTTTCTTCAATGCTTAACATTGAACGGCGTTCATTGCTCTTTACACCGGCTAAAAAGTCATATACTAAAAGACCAATAGAAGTAGAGAATTTTCCGAATGTGCCATCTTCATAAATCGGCAGCAGCATCCACTCTGGAGTTGTTACATGAGGTCCATTTTCATAAACAATGGCTCTCTCTTTTCCAACCTCAGCCACCATTTTTACTTCAAATTGTTTTAAATATCGTAAACCACCATGAACTAATTTGGTCGAGCGGCTTGATGTACCTGCAGCAAAGTCTTGCATTTCCACCAATGCTGTTTTCATCCCTCGAGTTGTTGCATCTAGGGCAATACCGCAACCTGTAATACCGCCTCCAATGACAAGTACATCATACTTCTCATTTTCCATTTCCTGTAGAATACTCATTCGATTTTCACTTGAAAATGTCATTTTCCTCACTCCGATTCTGCTATTTTTTCATTAGTTGCATACAAAAAAGACCACAAAATCCATTAATCAAAATACGATTAAAGGTTTTTGTGGTCTCTCAAATTTCTGCTACCAGACTATTAACTTATAGCTCAATTAAAACACAATTTAATTGAATATTCAACCTTATCGTTATATATAATTGTTTTACTTATTATTTAAAAACACTTGCTGCTTTCACAGCCTTTTTCCAACCGCTGCATAAATTCACTCTTTCTGTTTCTTCCATTTGCGGTTCTAATACGAGATCTCTATTCCATTGCTGTGAAATCTCATCCTGATCCTTCCAATAACCAACTGCAAGTCCAGCTAGGTATGCTGCACCTAATGCTGTTGTTTCGTTTACGGCTGGTCTTTCTACTGGAACATTTAAAATATCACTTTGAAATTGCATGAGAAATTGGTTTTTGACAGCTCCACCATCTACGCGTAATGTTTTTAGCTTGATTCCGGAGTCTATCTCCATCGCACCTACTACATCTTTCGTTTGGTAAGCAAGTGATTCTAAAGTTGCTCTAATAAAATGTTCTTTTGTTGTCCCCCTTGTTAACCCAAAGACAGCTCCTCTCACATCACTATCCCAATACGGGGTACCTAATCCAACAAATGCAGGGACAACATACACGCCATCAGATGAAAGAACCTTCGCAGCATACTCTTCGCTATGTTTAGCATCCTTAATCATTCGGAGACCATCCCTAAGCCATTGAATAGCAGAACCCGCTACAAAAATACTTCCTTCCAATGCGTATTCAATTTTCCCATTAATTCCCCAGGCAATGGTTGTCAATAATCCGTGATCAGATAGGACTGCTTTTTCACCTGTATTCATTAACATAAAACAACCAGTACCATATGTGTTTTTCGCCATTCCTTTTTCAAAACAAGCCTGACCGAATAAAGCAGCTTGCTGGTCTCCGGCTATACCTGCAATTGGTACAGACTCGCCAAAAAAGTGATAGTCAATCGTATTGGCGTACACTTCTGAAGATGATCTTACTTCTGGCAGCATAGATTTAGGTATGTCTAGTATGCGTAGAAGTTCCTCATCCCAGCATAGGTCATAAATATTAAACATTAAGGTTCTTGAAGCATTTGAATAATCCGTCACATGTGCTTTTCCGCCAGTCAATTTCCAAATAAGCCATGTATCAATTGTTCCAAATAAGAGCTGTCCTTTTTCCGCTTTTTCTCTAGCTCCATCAATATGATCTAAGATCCATTTCACTTTCGTTCCGGAAAAATAAGGATCAATTAATAAACCTGTTTTTTCACGAAAAAGATCATTGTACCCCTTTTCCTTTAACTCTTCACAAATTTGGTCTGTTTGTCGGGATTGCCAAACAATCGCATGATAAATTGGCCTTCCTGTCTCTTTATCCCAAACGACAGCCGTTTCACGTTGATTTGTGATTCCAATCCCGGCGATCTGACTAGCTTTAACTCCGGATTCTGATAAGCAAGAAGCGATGACAGATAAAATGGAGCTCCAAATTTCATCCGGCTTATGTTCTACCCAGCCTGGCTTAGGGAAGTATTGATTAAACTCAGCCTGTGCTTGATAAAAAACCTCCCCTTTTTGATTAAAAAGGATTGCTCTTGAACTAGTCGTACCCTGATCAAGAGCTAAGATGTATTTTTCCATTGTTCAAACTCCGTCCTTTAACTGTACTTTGTCTTCATTTCTACAAAACTACCTCATTAATATGGTCATTTACTTCTAAATACTTTTTCATATCAGCTAAGGTATGAAACAAATCATTTTTTATTCTATGGCTCTGTAAAACTTGGCTGTTGATTGCAGCTAAAGGCATTTTCTTTCCGCGGACCGTCCGGGAGCCTTCTCGGCGCTGATCGCCTTTGGGGTCTCCCTTTGACTCGCAACCCGTAGGAGTCGCATGTTCCAATCAACAAAGTGCTCCAAAATCAACAAAGAGCTTTAAAATAGACTATTTCATTAATAAGTTTTCCACAGATTGTGCCTGGACGTTGTAACAGCCGTCGCACCGGCTTCTAAAGCTTGTATAACATCCTGCTCCGATTTAATGAATCCCCCTGCCAAGATTGGCGTCCCTGTTTTTTCATGGATCTCTTTTATAAGAGAAGGAATGATTCCAGGCAGTATTTCAATAAAATCAGGATTTATTTTAGGCACCAATCTATAAGTTTTTTCAAGTGATGTACTATCTAAAAGAAAAACACGCTGAATGGCGTAAACACCTTTTTGTTTTGCTTTCAAAATAACATTTGACTTTGTAGAAATAATACCAGCAGGCTTTAATTCCTGGCATATATATTCCACGGCATATTCATCCGCTTTTAGACCATTAATGAGATCCACATGTAAAATTAATTTCTTCTCCGCCTTGTTTACAGCATTCATAATTCCCCGTAATTGCCCCAAGTGACTTTCCAATAATAGTCCATACTCATAATCACTTTTTAAAAAGCGTTCAAGCTGCTTCATTTCTCTAAATGCTGGAAGTACCTGCTGATTTTGAAATCCCATCATGATCCCCCAATTAATGTTTCTTTTTTTTGGACAGAAGCAAAATGTAATCATCTTACTATTAAAATATGAAATTATTTTTCTTCTAGCTTAACTTGAAAAGTCTGATTACTACAATCCTGCTCTATTCCATTGACGATTAATTTTCTTTGTTCATTTTCAGGAAGGTGGAATGTGATCTGATCATATGGCACAGAATAGGAACCTTCTTTATTAATTGTAACGAAAATCTCGCTTTCTGTACTTTCCATTTCTACCTGAATATATGCAAATGTATGTGTATAATCGTTTGTTAACCCATCATCCTCATATAATCTGTACGAAGACTTTCCTGTATCTTTGCAAGGGAATAATAAGAATCCTCTGTCATCTGCATTCTTTGTTGCAAAAGTGATCTCTGCTTCATTAATTGGAATAATTGCACCTGCTTTAGCTAGCAATGGTACATATGATAATGGTGCCGGAATGACAACAGTTTGCCCTCCTTCATACCATTTTCCCGTATGAAAGTCATACCAGCCATCCTTATTTTCAGGTAAATATACTTCCCGTTCTGATTTGCCTTTTTCGACAACAGAAGCAACCAAGAGAGACTCACCTAGCATAAAATCATCATTTTCTTCAAATGTCATTTCATCATGTTCAAAATCGTAAAATGTCGGTCGAATGATCGGCTGATAGTTTTGATGTGCCTCATGAAGAGCTGTATAAAGATAAGGAATAATCTTTGATCTGAATTTAATCAATCCCCTGATATTATCAAGCATTTCAGGATACATCCAAGGCTCATTTACTGTTCCGTCATCATTCCAAGAGTGGATCGTAAACCTTGGATGAACAATTCCGTTTTGCACCCATCTTACGAAAAGCTCTGGTTCAGGAGCAAGACCCGAAAAGCCGCCTACATCATGACCAAAATTGTAAATACCTGACAAACTTAATCCAATTCCCATCTTAATGTTGTATTTCAATGTTTTCCAGCTTGTACGATTATCTCCTGTCCAAGTTTGTACATAACGTTGCAGCCCCGCAGAGCCTGAGCGTGATATTAAATATGGACGCAATTCAGGATTGTATTCTAACTGTGCTTCATAGGAAGCCTTCATCATAAGCAGCGGATGAAGCGCGCGAATAAGCTCAAATTCTTTCTCACTGCCAAAGCCGTGGCAAGTAGCATCTTTGCTCCAAATTTCAAATTCATTATTGTCGTTCCATGTAGAATCGATTCCATATTCCAAAAGCTTCTCTTTTACTTGGTCTTTCCACCAGTCATACGTTTCTTTGTTCGTAAAGTCTAAATAAGCACCAATGTCATCCCAAAATTGGGCCATTTCAGGTTTTTCTGTTTTAGCGTTTGTTATAAACATGTTTTTTTCTTTTAACTCATTAAAATAAGGGTGATCTTTTAATAATGCTGGTTTAATATTTGCACACAATCGCAAATCCTTTTCATGGAAATTTTGTGCCATCTCTTTTGGAGACGGAAATTTTGAATGGTTCCAATTAAACACATAACGTTTATCGTCGATTGATGTATATCCTGATGACAATTGGAACGAGTCACATAAAATATCATGTTCTTCACAAAGCTCTAAGAATTTATTTAATTGTTCCTGCGCATCTGGAGCATCCGTATAGCTCATTGTCGAACCAGAATAGCCTAAGCTCCATTTTGGCGGAAAAATAGTTTTTCCAGTTAACCATGAAAACTTGCTAGTTACATCCTTTACTTTTGGACCAGCGATAATATAGTAATCTAAATCACCATGTTCAGTTTGATAATATCTGTATAACTCATGATAATTATCAAGCTCAGTTCCTAATTCAAAAATAGAGCTGGACAAATTGTCATAGAAAATTCCAAATGAAAAACCATTATTTTTCTGTCTTGTGATATAAAATGGAATATGTTTATAAAGAGGATCACTATATTCCGCATCATATCCCATTGCATCAATTGTCAGCATTCGATAGCGCTTGCCATGCTTATCAACTGGACCCGTTTTTTCTCCTAATCCGAAATATTGTTCATTTAAATCGCGTTTTAAATAATGAGCAATCCCTTGACCAAGTGAGCCATCAAAGTTATAGCTTTGAGTTTGTCGGTCATTGGCAAAGTTCACCCACTCAGAATTTTCACGGTAAAACCAGCTGATCTTAAATCCATTTAACTTTACCACTGCCTTCACGAGAGACGTTTCTACTATGAATTCATCCTCATTTTGGCTAGATTCATAAGGGGGAAGGGAAAAACCGCTTGTATCAAAGCGGTCACGGCCTTCCCAAGGAACATCTGCTTGTCCCGGCGCCACACTCCAGGTTTTATCTAGTTTTAATGTATCTCCGTCTGTAAACAAAATTCGTATAATATCGTTTTCAAGCACCATTATTTTTGCATATGTGTTACCGTCAATTAATTTAAACTTTAATATATTGTTGTTTTCTCCTAAAAAATGAAACTGATATGTCTCTTTAATACTCATTTGATGTCTCCTTATCTGTAAATGTTTTACAAGCCAAATAGTTTAGGTAAAAATAAGCTGATTTCTGGAATATACGTTACTAGTAAAAGAACGATGGTGATCGCTCCGTAAAATGGAAAAAGAGGTTTCGTTACTTGTTCGATACTCACCTTTCCAACACTGCATCCGGCAAAAAGTGCACCACCTACTGGCGGAGTAATATTTCCGATACAGAGATTAAACGCCATCATGATTCCAAAATGGACTGGATCCATGCCAAATGATGAAACTATCGGCAAAAAGATTGGTGTGAAAATTAGCACTGCTGGTGCTAAATCTATAAATGTTCCAATAATTAATAATATGACATTCATCATAAGCAAAATAATAATCGGGTTATCTGTTAGTCCTAAAACCCCGGTGCTGATCGCTTCTGGTATACCTGTAAATGACATGACGATTGATAAGATTGTCGATGTTGCAATGACTAACATAATCACCGCAGTCATTTCAACTGTTTCGAGAAGCATAGCAGGAAGCTTTTTTAGACTGAAAGATTTATAGATAATCGATAGAATGATTGAATAAGCAACAGCAATCGCTGCTCCTTCTGTTGCTGTAAAAACCCCGTAAATGATTCCTCCAAGAACGATGAAAATTAGTAACAGACTTGGTATAGCATCAAGAAATACCTTTAAGCCTTGTTTGAAAGTAACCTTATTTGTAATTGGATACTTCTTTTTTTTCGCAATGAAGTAGGCAACGACCATAGTCGATAGACCCCACAAAATTCCAGGTAGATAACCAGCCATGAATAATGCAGCAACCGAAGTACCACCACTTACTAAAGAATAAATAATGAGCAAACCGCTTGGCGGGATTAATAGTCCTGTTGGTGCAGAGGCAATATTTACTGCTGCTGAGTACGTTCGATCATAGCCATCTTTCTCTTGTAAAGGGGCCATTACGCCGCCAATTGCTGCAGCTGCAGCTACTGAAGAACCTGAAATTGACCCGAAAAGCATATTACCAATTACATTCGTATGATCTAATGAACCCGGCGTACGTCCGGCTAGTACCTTCGCTAGATTAATTAACCTTATCGCAATCCCTCCATTATTCATAATAATCCCAGATAATACAAAGAATGGAACAGCTAATAAGGCAAAACTATCAAGTCCCGTGACCATCTTTTGTGCAGATGTAAAAACTGCGACATCAAACGGGAATATGATTAACATAGTTGCAATGGAAGCTCCTGCAATACTAATTGCGATTGGAACTCCTGCAAACAGCAGTATAAAAAATACTGCCAACAGAATGAGACCTGCTGTTAAAGTCATGTCATGCAACCCCCTATTATTCTAATATTTTACTTTTTAATTTTTGATAGGACATTTCTAAATCATCATTTACTAAATCTACCTCAGGTTTGTTTTTCGCCTCAATAAGACTAAGCAAACTATAACCAGTAATGAGAATACCGCTTACAGGAAGAGAGAGATAAACATACCCCATTGGTATCCCAAGTCCAGCAGAAGATTGTGCCATCGTAGTCAGAACGGTTTTTGAACCTCCGATGACCATAACGATGATAGCAAAGCTAATAATAACGATTTCAATCAAAACGTTCATAATAAGCGCTTTCTTTTTTGATAATTTTTCTATGATAAATTCGATTGCAAAATGCTTCTTTCTCCCAAACACATAAGCTGAGCCAAGCATAGACACCCAAATTAATGAATATCTTAAAAATTCCTCGGAAAACGTACTTGGAGCATTCAATACATACCTCGTAAATACTTGCCAGATTGAAATTAGGACCATGATCCCCATTAACGTACATGTTAAAAATGCAAGTGTTTGGTCTACCCATTTTCTTACTGTCTGCATGTTAATCCCCACCTTTTTATTACATTATTCTTCTTGATTTACCATTTCACGAATTTCTTTGTAATATTTTCCTGTCGATTCCATTTCGGAGAACTTTTCATGAAGTGGCTGAACCGCTTTTTGGAAAGGCTCTTTGTCTGGTGTACTAAACGTTACACCCTTTTCCTTCGCATCCTTCACTGCTGTTTCGATTGCTTCATCCCACACTATTTTATGAAACGCTGTTGATTCTTTAGCAGCTTCAGAGATTGCTTGTTTTTGTTCTTCGGTTAGCTCCTGCCATTTTTCATTGCTCATGATCAGAATATCCGGAACAATTGAATGTTCACTATATGAGTATTGTTTAGCAACCTCTCCGTGATTGTTGTCAGTTAAAGCGGTTTCATTATTTTCAGAACCATCGATAACACCTGACTGCATAGCCGTATACACTTCACCAAATGACATCGGGGTAGGAGCTCCACCCATTAATTTAATCATCTCGATCGCTGTGGCACTCGGCTGTACGCGAATCTTTAAGCCTTTTAAATCGTCTGGATGCATGATCGGCGTATTTTTCGTATAAAAGTTACGAATGCCTGAATCATAAAACGTTAAACCGATAAAACCTATTTTATCTGTCGTTTGATAAATATCCTGTGCAATATCGCTGTTCATAACACTATAATAATGTTCCTTATTATCAAATAAGTAAGGAAGGCTAAATAAGGAGTAAACTTCGTTAAAGCTCTCTAATGCACTTGCACTGACCTTAGCTACATCAACTGCTCCAGTCTGTGTTAACTCAATCACTTCACGCTCAGACCCTAGCTGGCCATTTGGATATAATTGCACTTTTATTGATCCATTTGTTTTCTCCTCCACAAGCCCAGCAAATTCTACTAATGACTTATGAACGGGGTGAGTCTCACTTTGGTTGTGTGCCAACCGCAATGTAACAGAGTTTTCATCCCCTGATGCTGTATTGCTGCAAGAGGAAAGGATCCCCACCAATAAAGCGCATACAATAATACTCAAAAAAATCTTTTTCAAGAAGTCTCCCCCCATTATTCATTCATCTGATTTCTATGAATGGCATTTTGTTTTGTATTCTAGCGAAAAATAACAACGTTGTTATTTTTCGCTAGAAGTGTACAGTGATGATTCTATCATGTATAATTCGTTTTAACAACGTTGTTATTTTGCATTATACGTTCTCCTTTACAAATTTTCAACGTTTTCTTTTTATCATTTTGTGGAGGTTAATGATGAGTGTAACTATAAAAGATATTGCACAAGTATCTGGAGTAAGCTATTCAACCGTTTCAAAGGCTTTAAATGATAGCCCGCTCGTAAAACCTGATACAAAGAAAAAAATATTACAGGTAGCCAAAGACTTAGGATATACTCCAAACTTTGTCGCAAAAAATTTAGTGTCAAAAAAAAGTAACACGATTGGCCTTGTTTGGCCTACAATTGAACAAACAGCTTTATCAACTCTTGTTACAGAAATAAATAACCAAGTTGTGAAGAATAACTATTTTATGATGCTTTCAATCAATGATACGAATCATGCAGTGGAAATGTTCAATAAATTCAGGGTAGATGGAGTTATTATCTTCGAAGGTGAAACTCCACTTGTTAAAACATTTGAATCAACTCTCCCTATTTTAACTTATGGGGTTGCAAATAATAATCCTTATCCCATTATTGATGTTAATCATCGGAAAGCAATCTATGAAGCAGTCTCATATCTGAATAATTTGGGTCACCAAAAAATTAGCTACATAGGTTACCCATCACATAAAGATAAACGGCAAATTGAAAAACTTAAAGGGTTCCATGTTGCAATGGATGAGATTGGCTTAAAAACAGATGAAAATAGTACAATAAATACTGATGGTTTGACATGGTTTGATGGCTATACAGCCACCAAAAAATTATTACAAGGCCCAACGATTCCGACTGCATTAATTAGTGGAAGCTATGATCTTAGTGTTGGAATTTTAAGAGCGGTTAATGAATGTAAATTAAAGGTTCCTGAAGATATATCTATTATTTCATATGATAATATTCCGCAAATGGCTAGATTAGAAACCCCTTTAACTAGTGTAGGTGTTCCAATTGGTGAATTAGCAGAAAAAATGGTCAATTCCTTGCTAGACCTTATCAACAAAACCAATTCCTTCCCTCTAACTGAAGTTATGGAACCTGTCATAACGAAAAGAGGTTCTTGTTCACCTCCAGCTGATGTAAAAGCAGATGAAAGATTTAGTTGAAATTTTTAGATGGGTTAAAACAAGGAGTTATTGTACGACAAATTGATGCTACAAAATAAAGGGCCCCTTAAACCAATATGTAGGACTTTAAAAGTTCTACATTTTGGTCTAAGGGGCCTGACCTCTAAATGACTGCCATTAATTCGGTTCAACATGAACATGTACGTCATACACATCATGTTTCTTTTTAAGGACATCTTCTACTTTTGTTGAAATATCATGTGCATCACGAATTCCGAGGTTTGAATTCACAAGGATTACAATGTCAACGACAGAATTATTTCCATAGTTCCTTGCTTTAATATCTTTTACACCCTTTACACCATATTGTGAAAGCACCGTTTGTTTAAATTCCTGAATCTTCTCTGTATCGTAACCGTCTGTTAAATGATGTGATGCATCCCGGAAAATATCCCATGCTGTTTTACAAATTAACAATCCCACAACCAGGGCAGTCAGAGGATCAAGCCATGGAAGAGCAAATTGAGAACCAATAATACCAATAACAGTTCCAATACTTACCAATGCATCTGACAAATTATCTTTTGCTGCAGCCATTAGCCCCTGGCTTTTAATTTTCTTTCCTAATTTACTATTATATCGAAAAACAAAATACATAACGACTGCACAAAAGATTCCTGTCCAAGCAGAAATTAAATCAGGTGCTTCATTATGATTATTAAAAACAGATTGGATCGCTCCAACTAAAACTTGAATACCAACAACGATCATAATAAAAGATGCAACCATTGAAGCAACAGTTTCAGCCTTCCAATGACCATAAGGATGGTCCTTATCAGCAGGTTTTTGTGATACCTTCAGTCCAATTAACACAGCAATTGAAGCAATAATATCTGTTGCATTGTTCAATCCATCTGCTTTAAGAGCTTCGGAATTTGCCATATAACCAACACATAATTTTATTGCTGATAAAAAAATATAGGCGATGATACTGACAATAACTCCTCGTTCCCCTAATTTCAAATCGCTATATTTTTGTTCTTCCATTTTATGTATCCGCCTCCACTTTTCAATTACTTGAACATAATAACAAGTAACAATCATGTGGGTCTATAGCAATCTTGTTTCGTTATTCAATACTAGTAATATCCGTCCAAAAAAGTTTCGTTTGGTAAACAATTCTAGCAGGTACAACAACATGTAGAACAACTGACCCTTCTTAAATTATTCCAAAACATCGTAGTCTCCATTCAACATGTTTAAATTTTGTTGTCCCCTATCTATTGACTAATCGTTTTCTAATACTAGCTCGTTCATTCTTCCATGTTACGTTAACATCACACTCAAAAAGCTGTGAAAGCTTTTCAGTTGTTATCATCTCTGAAGTTAATCCAGAATCAAAAACCTGCCCTTTTTTTAATAGCAGCGTATGACTAAAGATAGGTAATATTTCTTCAACATGATGTGTTACATATAGGAACGTAGGTGCATTTGTCCGCAAATGAATCGTCTCTAATGCTTGTAAGAGCTGTTCACGTGCAAGAAAATCCAAGCCTGTTGTTGGTTCATCTAAAATTAATAATTCAGGATCAGCCATTAACGCCCGGGCAATTAAAATCCTTTGTCTTTCTCCTTGTGAAAGAGTTTCATAAATTCTATCCGCATATGATAAACATTGTAATTCCTCTAATAATCCAATCGCCTTTTGTCTCATCTCATCTGTCGGGCTCTCATATAACCCGATTGAAGCAAAAGCCCCGCTTAATACGATCTGATAGGCTGTATCTGACGGATACAGCTTTTGTTGTAACCGTGATGAAACAAGACCGATTTTTTGCCGCAGTTTTTCAGCTAAATAATCACGGCCAAATACTTTTCCTAATACCGATACATATCCTTCTGTTGGAAAATAATAAGCACAAAGCATATCTAAAAGCGCTGTTTTCCCAGCACCATTTAACCCATACAATACCCAATGCTGATCCTTTTGTATGTTCCAACTGATCTCTTTTAAAATCCAATTCCCATTTCTTTTTAATGATACATTTGATAGTTCAATTAAATTTGTCACTCTTCTCACCTCATTATAGCTAATTCTCTTTCTATCGTTCATATCCTTTCTTTATCTTAAATCAATCATAAATACGTTCATAAAAAATTTGATTCCGGTCAAACTATTTAAAAGGCTCAAAGTGAAATAAATAACCTTTATATGACGTGCATTCCGTTCCATGCCTTGAACAAACTAATACATAGGAGGTCTGTACATGAGTGAAAGAGATGAAGAATACACTGATTTTTCTAATGTAGAAGCTCAAAAGAAATTTTTAACAGCAGAGGAATTTCCTGAAGGTCCTTTTGGTTCATCCATTAATAAACATCAACCAGTTGAAAATAAGCACACACCTTGGATCGAAGGTCAACAATACAGAAGTAATTTCACATATGAAAACCGCAATCTGCATCAAGATCTTCCTAGACAATTCCCGGGGGCACATCCTCCACATGATGAAAAAGATAAAGATACGGAAAACATGTAAGACTCTTGTCAATAAATAAAGCGAGACACTTCCATTAGTGAGGGTTTTCTTCATCCCCCACTGATGGATAGCGAGACTTATCACGCATAAAACGCCACGTCCTTATGTCTTGCCTGACTTGGACATCCTGTCCTTCGTCGGATCTTTACGGGCAGTTATACCATACCCTATCTTCATTGCTTCCCTTAAATCTTGAGGAGGGGGTTTTACTGCCCGTTAAGAATGGGACAAATCATGATGAAGAGGTGAATCCTTTGGCAAAGAAAGAGCAAGAACCAATAAGCACAGATGATGCTGTTTTACTCATGCTATTATCATTGGTTGAGGAAGATGGGATTGAAGTAGAAATCTCTATCGTTGTAAACGGTACAATCATTTCAGGTACACTTATTGGAGCTAGCGCCTATTATGAAGGTGTGACAGAATCATCCAAACAGTTACAGGATACAACAATGTCAAAATTCCTTTCTAAAAAATTTAATACACTAAAGGAAGCATATGCGAAACAAAAGCAAGAGGACTCTGAAAACGAAGAAAAGGAATTCACTCCAACTTTTATTCATTTAAAGCATGCAACATACCTATCTGCAGCAGCTGAAAGAACTTACTCCAACAGCACATGGTGGCGTGGAAAAATTTCGTCTGTAGATGGTTTTTCTTTTGATTTTTCAACCAGGCAAACTTAGTAAGGAAATGAAGGAGGTTTATGATGAGCAAAATGAGCTGTAGTTCTGGAGCTGCAGGCCAAAAGTCAAGCAAAGGGAAAACTGAGGGAGACTTAAAATGGTGGCAGTTATCGTTAATCGGTGTCGGTTGTACGATCGGGACAGGCTACTTTCTTGGCTCAAGCATCGGAATCGAAGTAACCGGAGCCTCCATCGTTTTTTCTTTTCTTTTAGCTGCACTTGGAACACATATCGTTTTTCAAATTTTAGCTAAAATGATAGCTAAAGATCCGCATGAAGGATCCTTTTGCTATTATGCGCGAAAGGCATATGGTAAATGGGCTGGTTTTAGCTGTGGGTGGAATTATTGGTGCTCAAATATTCTCGTGATGGGAAGCCAATTAACCGCTCTTTCCATCCTTTCCCGTTTTTGGTTTCCTGCGATCCCTTTATGGGTATTTGCCGCAGGATATGCCATTCTTTCGATTTTTGTTGTATTAACAGGCACAAAAGGCTTTGATAAAATTGAAGACATTTTGGCGATTGTTAAATTTGCAGCTATTATCATGTTTATTATTCTTGCAGCTGCTGCCTTGTTTGGCTTCTTGCAAAGTGATATAAAACCATCCGGCTTTCCGCTTGCAGGTGATCAGCTATTTCTAGATGGAGTAAAAGGATTTTGGGCATCTCTCATCTATGCCTTTTATGCTTATGGCGGTATTGAAGTAATCGGGATTATGGCCATGCGGTTAAAAAAGAAAGAAGATGCCCAAAAAGCAGGAACAATTATGCTTTTGGCATTAACAATCGTTTATATTTTATCGCTGGGACTTGCTGTCACATTGGTTTCTCTTGATGCTTTTAATGAAAAGGAAAGCCCCTTTGTCACAGCAATGGCAAACTATCATCTGCCTTTTTTCCCTCATGTCTTTAACGGAGCAATCATTATTGCTGGTTTTTCAACCATGACTGCCTCCTTATATGGGGTGACAAATTTGCTTGCAACATTAGCTAAGGATGGAGATGCACCACATTTTTTTGCGAAAACGAGTAAAAAATTAAAGAACCTGCCACTTGCTTCGTTAGGACTGGCAACAGTTGGTTTATTGGCATCGATTATCACAGCCTTACTGCTGCCGGGAAAAATTTATGAATATATCACAACGGCAGCAGGCATTCTGCTTTTGTACAATTGGCTTTTTATTATTATTTCTGCCTTACGCCTACTGACATTAAAAGTGCGCAGCAAATTATATGCCTATTTAGGTATTCTGTTAATAATTGCCGCTATAACGGGGACATTATTTGAAAAAGCGATTCGTCCTGGTTTTTTCGTCAGTATTTTATTTGTGGCCATCATCTTTATCGTTTGTTTATTTATGAAAAAGCATTGGAAAAAACAAACCAGTAAAATTCGGTATTATTAACTCGCATTTAAAATAGCCGAATAATTGGGTTCGGCTATTTTAAACTATTCATCCCCATTAACCTCTTTTGAATCATTCTCAGCCCAGTAATAATCTGCAAAAACACTTGAAAAAACATCCACTGTATTTTCGAGCTCATCCAAATTATTATCAACCCCACCAATCTCTATTAACATCGCTTTATTCGAAACATCTTGATTGTAAACACCATTCCCCTCACTTTTTGATTTTAGGAAGACACCCCTGCTAATACCAGGATAATGCTTCTCCAATTCTTGATGAAGTTTTTTTGCAAAATCAAGATTTTCTAAATAATTTTTATGTTCTTTCCCAACAACAAAATAAAGCCTTGCGTAATTCTTGCCATTTATTGTTTTCGTTGTTAAATTTTTTCGAGCAGAATCACGGTGTAGATCAATAAAGTAATTTAGTTGTTTATTATTTGAAGCGACCGCTGTATCAACAATTGTCCCAGATAACGTATAAGCTTCGGTCGTATTCCAACCCTTTTTGTGTAAGGCCTGTGTCATGTTGGTTTTATCGTGTGCAACACCAATACCATTCTTCATTAAATTTTGCGCTAACCGTTCTCCAAGTCCAACCACATTGACACGTTCATCAGAGCTAAGGGCATCATTTGGGTTTTTAGCTCCTTGTAATAATGGAAGAAATGACTCCCAGCTATGGCTCTGATAAATAAAAACCGTTTTTTCTTCCGGATTTGCAATGGGCTGTTGATCTTCATCTGAAGTTTGTCTCTCTTTTAATTTTTCTTCCGCAACTTTTCGTTCATTAAACAAAACATCTGTCGGTGGTGGTGATTCATACGGAATATTGCTCAAGTTCGTCCCTTCACCTGCAACAGCAATCTCCGTATCATAGAGTCTTAATCCAGGTAATTCGTTTCCAAGGAACGTACGGGCATCAGTCGGTTTAATGCTCGTTGCTAAGCGGATCGCTAATTCAGATATCGTAGAAGTTGTAAATAAGGGGTCATTTTGATTAGGGTAGAAATAATGATTTTCTGATTTTAAGATATGAACAAATAATTGCTCTGTGTTTACTTCACCAATTGTTCGTTGAATACTCCTGGAATCAATGGTGATATTCATCATAATCGTCAAGCCGATCAAGGTAAACACGATCATGACTAGCAATAATGGGTAGTAAAGAAGTTTAAATAAGAAAAGATCTTTTGGTTTCACCGTACAACCCCCTTCAGTTATGTATATGAAGGGGGTTCACTTATATTTCTAGAGTTAGGAAGATTTTATATCGAATGATCCTCATTTATAATAGCCAAAATCTGATGGTCTTCCCATCTCCCATTTATTTTTACATTTTTCTTGGCGATTCCCTCTTTATGAAAACCAGCTTTTTCTAGAACTCTGATTGATCCAAGATTATGCGGCATAACACCTGCTTCCAATCTATGTAATTTTAGTTGTTCAAAAGCAAATCTCACCACTAAACGAACTGCTTCCGTCATAAACCCTTTACCATTATTCTTTCGATCAAGGAAATACCCGACATAACAAGATTGCAGTGATCCTCGCAATACTTCGGACAACATAATAACACCAATTAACTCATCTGTATCATTGAGAAAAATACCGAAAAAATAATATTGATCATCTTCAAGTAATTGCTCATTCCTCTTTATACGTGTAACTTGACCTTCTAATGTATAAAACGAATCAGCTCGTAACGAGGTATAAGTTTGAAAAAAATCCTTATTTTTTAGTTCAAGCTTCAATAAGGCGTCAGCATCAGTGACTTCAAGGTTTTTAAGGAATATATTCTTGCTTTTTAGTTTCAATTTTGGCTCCTCCTCTAAAATCCTTCATCAGTGGTATGAAGGATTTTCTTCTTTTATTCTCACTAAGCCATCACCCTTATGAAGGCCAATCCCCATCTTCCACACACTGATTCCATTTCCTAATTATTTCTCATAATATGTTGTGCACCCACATTATACAAGGCCTTTTTGGGAATAATCTTCGTATGCTTGAAAAAGGAGAAGAAAGATATATGCATGAATTCCTTCAGCTAGTATTCATACCTTTCTTTGTGATTGTTACACTTGTTTTAGCCATTATACTCTATCGTACAGTGCTTTCTAAAAATAAAATACTTGTAAAGCTCCGAGAAAGTGAAGATCGTTTTCTTAACTTAGTTGAACTTTCTCCTGATGCCATTGTTGTTCATTGTGAAGAGAAAATTATTTTCATCAATGAAGCAGGATTAAACATGGTCGGTGCCTCAAATAAAGACGAACTGATTGGAAAATCAATTATTGATTTTGTACCTCCTGATTATAAAGAAATTGTTGTAAAACGGATCCAACAGATGAAAAATGGCCACAAAGCTAAGACAATGGAACAACAAATCATTACACCACAAGGTAATATTATGGATGTAGAAATTACCGGTACTAGCATCATGTATGAACATAAACCCGGAATTCAACTTATCATAAGAGAAATTACTGAACAAAAACGGATTAGTAGAGAATTAGAAGAAAAAAGGCAGCGTTACCAATCTCTCTTTGAACATAATCCAGACGGTATTTATTCCCTTGATCCTACTGGAAAAATAACAGAAACAAATCAAGCATTAGTTAACATGTTAGGCTATACAAAAGATGAACTATTAGCAATGACTTTTCACAAAGTAATTAGCCCTGATCTATTAGCAAAAACTTCTTTCCATTTTCAAAATGCTTTAGAGGGTAACCAACAATATTACGAGACAGTTGGCATCCATAAAAATGGAAAAAAGATTCATTTACATAGTGTTATTTTACCAATCATTGTAGATTCAAAAATTATTGGGGTATTTGGAATTGCCAAAGATATATCAAAAGAAAAAGAGGCACTGTTGTTATTAGAAGAAAATGAGGAAAAGTACCGTTCATTGTTCGACCACAATCTTGATTCCGTCTTTGAAATGGATTTACAAGGCCATTTTAAAAATGTAAATCATATGGCTGAAAAGCTTACACACTTCTCAAAAAAAGAGTTACTGACAATGACCTATTCCGCAATTATCGCAAATAATGAAAAGAATGTTAATAAGGATTTTTCAAGTGTAATAAAAGGATATTCCTTACATGTTGAACTAGAGCTTTATGATAAATTCGGAAGAATAATCGAAGTAGACATTAGTGCTGTCCCAATAAAAAAACACGGAAGAATTGATGGTGTTTTTGCTATAGTAAGGGATATTACTGAGAAAAAACAATCTCAGAAAAAAATAAAAGAATTAGCTTATACTGATCAACTCACTGGTCTTCCTAATCGGCATTGGTTTTACAAAAAACTCACGAATGTTACTAAAAATTCCAATGATAACAAACAGCCTTTTGCGATTCTAACAATTGATTTCGACGACTTTAAAACTATCAATGACACATTAGGACATCATGCAGGAGATCTCTTTCTCCAGCAAATATCAGAACGATTACAACATTGTCTTAGAAAGAAAGATAATATCTCCAGAATGGGCGGAGATGAATTTATTATCATTTTAGAAAATATAACGAAAAATGAAGCTAGACAAGTTGCTGAACGAATCTTAACAGAGATGAATACACCAATTCTTCTCTTTGAAAACAAAGTTATTGTGACATTAAGTATTGGAATCAGTATGAATTTAGACTTTACATGTGACGGAGAAACACTGATTAAGCAAGCTGATTTAGCCATGTATTTAGCGAAAGAAAAGGGAAAGAACAATTACCAGTTCTTCACGGAAGATCTCAATAAGAAAGCAATACGAAAACGGCAAATTAAAAACGCCTTAAGTCTGGCGATTGAACAAAATGAATTTAAGCTCTTCTATCAACCACAAGTAGATTTACAAACAGGAAAACTAATTGGGTTGGAAGCCTTGCTTCGCTGGTATCCATCGTTTGGGAATGTGTCTCCGGTAGAATTTATACCAATCGCTGAAGAAACAGGACTTATTCTACCGATCGGAGAATGGGTGATTAAAGAGGCCTGCCTCCAAATCAAAAAATGGAAAAATCAAAACCGGCCAAAAATAAAAGTATCTGTGAATGTATCTGCTAGGCAATTCAAGGATAAGGAATTTGCTTTGAAAGTAAAGCAAATCTTGGAAGATGAAAAAGTCGATCCGAGTTTCATTGAATTTGAAATAACGGAAAGCGTTATGCTTAATGCGGAGGAGCCATCACTTCTCATCCGAGAAATTAAAGAAATGGGAATAAAAGTTGCAATTGACGATTTTGGTGCAGGATACTCTTCATTGAGCGTTATTAAAAACGTAGAGATCGATACATTAAAGATCGATCAATCCCTTCTTGAAAATGTCATGCAAAATAGTCGGATGATGTCAATGTTAGAAGCTATTATCGGTGTAGGAAAAACCCTTAATACTAAAATCATTGTGGAAGGGATTGAAACAAAAGAACAATTAAATTTACTAAATGATTTCCAAATCATCGGACAAGGATATTTTTTCAGTCATCCCCTTCCCCCAGAACAACTGCAGGATGTATGGGGGCGGAACTGGCTGCAGAATGAATGAAAAAAGGAGAAGGCAATCACCTTCTCCTCTACTAATTATTAAGCATGTTTACGCATATTTTTTAAAATAAGGCTAACAATAAATACTAGGATGATTGCACCAATTAGTGCTGGGATGATATAAAAACCACCTGCTTCAGGTCCCCACTCTCCTAATAATAATGAACCTAACCAAGCTCCAATAAATCCGGCAATAATATTACCAATAATTCCACCTGGAATGTCACGCCCTATAATTAAACCTGCTAACCATCCAATAATACCTCCAATAATTAAAGCCCAAATAAAACCCATAATTAACACTCCTTTTAAATTTTATATTTAATTTGATATTTATTAAATACCCTGTTGATGTCGATATAAACTACTATTTTCAAATTTCTTTTTATTTCGACATCAGCAAGGGTTCTTAACCATTTCATTTGAAAGTCATTCTAATCTTTCATATCGATTATTGTTTTTTCTCATTATAAAATTTCACAGAATACATCGCACCTTCACTAACCATTTTGTTATCTTCTATATCATGTGGATGCGGGTTGCCCCCCTTTTCAACTGGAAGAGTGACACATTGGTCAATTGGAGACGGTTTTACTTTTCGCTTCCACTCTCTTAAGGTATTTTCCACCTTAATTCGATTTGGTTTACAAGACATCCACAGCACCACAGATGTTCCTAATCCGATCGCCATAACAGATTTCATTCCTAAAGTACGATTCATTCTTCTCACTCCTTTTTAGATAAAAATTTCACCAACTAGATTTTTGAAACACTTCTTCCTATCAGGGATCAATTGCTCTTTTAGGAAATTTGCCCATCTTTCCACTCACTAATGTGAATGTTTGTTTCTTTTTACCCTTTCTCTATCTATCAAAACATTTAATTTTTTTTACTATAATGTTTTATTGATCTGGAAAGAGGGCAAAAAAAGATTAATAACTATAACTTATGTAAGAAGGGAGTTTATGCAGTTGAATAATTGGAAATGGTATCTTTATACAAAAGATGATATCGATCAGTTCGAAATAGAACATCAACAAAATAAAAGCAGTCGAGATTGGCTAAATGATAATATCCAAAACAAATCAAATATATTAGAAATTGAAAAAAATGAACAAGATCAAGATGTGATTAAAGGTTCCCTTGTGTATGAACAACAATTCAACGATCAACATGATCAAAAAATCTTTCACTTTTATCTTTCACAGGATCAATTGATTACTGTTAATTTGGATTTTTCGATATTTACGCATAGTAGTGAAGAGCTCATGGAAAAACACATTCGCCATGCAAAAACAGCAGTGGATGGCTTCTTGCTTATAATTAGAGAATTACTAAGGGAATACTTATGCAGAATAGATGAATTTGAAGGAGAGTTACGTGAACTAATTTGGGATATTCATGAAAAAAATAATACAAATATTCTTGAGAGGATCTATAAAAGACGTCATGAATTACTTGTATGGAATAACTTGCTCATCCCAATAAAGGAACTCGTGATGGCGATTGATGAAGTGTATTTTGATGAGCTGGAAAGCAATAAACTGTTCACTCGTACCCAAAAAAGATTAAAACGCACCTTATATTTAATCAATGAATATGAAGCTGAGCTCGATTCGATCATCAATCTAGAAGAAGTCGTTTCCTCACATCGGGGCAATGAAATTATGAAAACATTAACAGTTATGACAGCTATATTTACACCTATAATGGCCTGGGGTGCATTATGGGGAATGAACTTTAAATTTATGCCGGAACTAGAATGGAAATATGGATATCTTATGTCCATAATTATTATCATCGTGTCAATGATTGCCATCTATATGTATTTAAAAATGAAGGGCTGGATGGGTGATCTCTTAAAAAGCAAGAAAAAAGGGACATTTTTTAAATAAGGCTGTTTCGCAAACTTTGTTGCTATTTACCAAATAGTGCGGCGTAGTTGATTGCAGCGAGAGATGCTCGCTTTTTAGCGGGGCGGGCGGTGAGCCTCCTCGTCGTAAACGCCTGCATGAGTCTCACCTGTCCCGCTGCTCCCGTTAAGCCCAATAACCTTTCCATCATCTGAAATACCAACCATTATATAGCAATCCCTATCGTGCACAGTATTTGCAAAACAAAGAATGTCATGTAATAACCTCTCATTATCTTTATGCCATACTTGTTTATAACCCAATAGTCTCCTTCAGTCTTTTTGTTAATTAACTTATAAATTTTCGCCTCTGAGTTACTTCCCATTATATACCCCTAACTAAAAAGTATTTTTAAAAGAGTTGTTTCCAATCATCATCATATCGATCCAAATGCATTGGCATAATCCGTCCATATGCATTCTCGCTTTTTCTCTTTCGCTGTTCTACCAAGTGCACAGCCACAGAAAACAATAAAATAATTCCTTCTCTCACATAAGTAAGGAGTTTCATTACTGCACTTTTAAATTCATCAACTGTTATGGAATAAGCTAATGGGTCCTCTCCTTCCGGCTGGGATTCCCTAGTTATTGGGATACAAAAGACTATCATGAACCTTTAAGTATCGATGCTCCAAATGATGACGAATTCTAGAGATATGTTCAATTTTCTGTTCTATATAGTGATGAATTACCTTTTGTTTCCTAATATCTTTACATAACCAATAAAGACCGATTAATGGAAGATTAAATGGTTCCTCATCTGTCATCCTCGACTTTAAATTCACTTTTAAGTTGTACGAGTTTTTCCTTATTAATCCGTCCCTGCCATATAGAACGGTAGGATACATCGCTTTCCTTAATCCCTATTTAAGGATAATGCATCGTACACCATGAACCTAGCAGATACATATTCCTGCTTTATCTGATTAAACATGTCATGAAATCTTGGCCATACATAGATTTTAGTAACAATGTTTAGGTAATATCAGTTGCAGAGACTGAATAAGGCAAAGCATCATTTAACGTATTTAGGAACAAGTTATTTTCAACACACCATTTCCGATAGCTGATTTCTTCTTCAGAGTCCTCCTTTGAATGTGCTATCATAACTAGCGGAAACTGCTTCAATTAGTTTAGCAGTCATCCCCCATCCTGTTCATATGTAGGGATTTCTTTTACGCTTACATTTAAAAAAATTAATTATGCAAAATTAAATAATTAATGTTATATTGCATAAAACTAAACTGTTTAAAAAATTGCATACAGTATAACTATTTAGAAAACTATTCAGTTCAATGACTAAATTAATCGAACTCCACTTGGCATGATATTTGCAATAAGTAAATTAAATACGATTAAAAGGTGGAGTGATACATGGAAAATTTAAAACTAAAACGTTCATTAACAATATTTCCTTTAGTATTATTTGGATTGGCTTATATGGCACCTACAACCGTGTTTTCCACTTATGGGGTTGTTGCGGAAATTACAAAAGGAATGGTACCAGCTGCTTATATAATAGCTTTAATTGGTATGTTGTTTACAGCATACAGTTATGGTCAAATGGTTAAAGCCTACCCTGTTGCTGGTTCTGCTTATACATATACTCGAAAGGCACTTAACCCTCATATTGGATTTTTAGTAGGTTGGGTTATACTATTAGACTATTTATTTTTGCCAATGATTAATGGTTTACTAATAGCTATTTACTTAAATTCTTACTTCCCATCCATTCCTTTTTCGGTATGGTTAATTGGTTTCTTAATTTTAATCACCATTGTAAATGTAATCGGAGTAAAAATAGCAACAAAGATAAATCTTTTATTAGTTGCCTGTCAATTCTTGATAATAGCTATATTCACATTCCTCTGTATTAAAGGGTTGCTTAACGGAATGGGTTCAGGAACATTATTTATGAGTTCTCCATTTGTGAATGGAGATATACCACTATCTTTAGTATTAGCAGGTTCTTCTATTTTGTGTTTATCTTTTTTAGGATTTGATTCTGTTACTACATTTTCAGAAGAGACCATTAATCCTAAAAAAATAATACCGAAGGCTATTTTCCTTGTCGCATTAATAGGAGGTGGTTTGTTTATCACCATCTCATACCTTAGTCACCTTGTTTACCCAAACTTCCAATCCTTTAAAGATTCAGATTCTGCTGCTTTAGAAATTGCTATCTACGTTGGGGGCAATTTATTCCAATCTATTTTTCTAGCAGGATTTATTACTGGGGGGCTAGCATCTGGTTTATCATCTCACGCAAGCGTTTCGCGACTATTGTATGCAATGGGAAGAGACGGAGTCCTTCCTAAGCGAATATTTGGTCATATTCATCCGAAATTTGGAACACCAACATACAATATTATCTTAGTTGGCATTTTCGCTTTATCTGCTTTATTTGTTGATTTAGTAACAGCATCATCCTTTATTAACTTTGGAGCGCTTGTTGCATTTACATTTGTTAATATTTCAGTTATTTCTCATTATTTTATTAGAGAGAAACAAAGAAACGGAATTAACACACTAAAATATCTAATTTGTCCACTGATTGGTGTTAGTTTCACAATTTGGTTATGGACTAGCCTCGATTCAAAGGCGCTTATACTCGGACTAGGATGGTTCGGAATTGGCTTCATCATGCTCCTCTCTACTACGAAAATGTTTAATAAACGGCCACCAGAGCTTTCTATTGATCGTGCCGAGGTAAATGAAATTCAAACATAAAATCTAGATCTATTAAGGGGGATAAAAATGGTAAAAGCAGACATCATTCTTTCTAGTAAATATGTTTTTACGGGGCTGCAAGATGAGCCAATAAAAGCAACTATTGCTATTAAAGATAATAAAATTATTGAGATCGGCCCTAAAGAAGAAATATGGTCACTCATTGGAGACCAAACAAAAGTATTTGACATGGAAGAGGAACTAATTATTCCGGGATTTCATGATTTTCATATGCACATAATGATGGGTAGTATTCTACAGAAGGATAGTGTCAAATTATTTGATGCAACTTCAGAAGAAGAAGCAGCTAAAATAGTAGCTAAATTTGTAGAAACAAGACCTAATGATGAGTGGATATTTGGTGTAGGATGGGATCATACCAAATGGAAAGAAAAAGTTCTGCCACATCGAACCACATTAGATAAGTATATTTTTGATCGTCCAGTTTTATTATTCAATGCAGAAGTGCATTACGCATGGTTAAATAGTAAAGCAATAGAAATGATTCAATTAACGAAGGATACACCTGATCCTGAATATGGAGAAATTGGAAAAGACGAAAACGGTGAACTGACAGGCCTTTTATTTGAACATGCAATTGGTTATGCAACAGAACATGCATACAAATTACCAAAAGAAAAGCGTGTACAACTATTCCAAGACTTCCTAAGTGAAACAAAAAGATTAGGAATCACATCCGTTAATGATTTATATGGAGCTAAAATTGCACCAAACCTATTAGACGATCTTGAAATTTTTAAAGAATTTGATAGAGAAGGGTTACTTACAACTAGAATTCACTTTTCACCAGAGTTAAAAATGGATTTAGCTGAAGCAAAGGAATTACAAATAAATTATCAATCAGATAAGCTTACCTTTTCTGGATTAAAACAATTTATAGATGGTGTTGTAACCAGCCATACTGCGTTTTTGCTGGATCCGTATAAAGACCGCCCAGAAACAAAAGGTGGAACCACGTATCCATCTGAAACAATTAAACAATTAGTAAAAAAGGCCGATAAGGAAAAATTCCAAATTCGTTTCCATGCTATTGGTAACGGTGCTGTCCGCTTAGCATTAGATGCATTTGAAGAAGCGAGAAACGAAAATGGGGTAAGAGATGCTAGACATGTCATTGAACATGTTGAGGTATTGCATACGGACGATGTCCATCGCTTTAAGGAATTAGGTGTAATCGCTTCCTTTCAACCCAAACATATTGAATTAATGGAAAGTGAGGCATATACAGCTAGAATTAGTGAAGAACAAAAACCTCTCTATTATCCTATCAAGACAATAGTAGATACTGGTGCTAAGGCTGCCTTTGGTACAGATTTTCCGGTAGTACCTCTAAACCCTATGATGGGTATCTATCAGGCAATCACGAGAAAAGATTTAAACGGGAAAGCGTGGCAAAAGTCAGAAGGTGTTACATTAGCACAAGCATTAAAATTCTACACGGCTACACCAGCATTTGGGTCTTTCAGAGAAAAAGAATTAGGTACATTAGAAGCAGGAAAGATCGCGGATATCGTAGTGTTAAATAAAAATTTATTCAATATATCAACAGAGGAAATTCTTGAAACTGAAGTAAAAATGACGATTATGGATGGAAAGATTATATATGAAAACCAGGTCGTCCCAACAGTATAAGATTAAAAAATAAAAAAGAAGGTAGTGAGGAAATGTCAAAAGTAAAAGTTGGTCTTATTCAAATTCATTGCGGGGAATATATTGAGGAAAATATTCAAAAAACGATAGAGAAAATTAAAGAAACGGTACATAAAGGGGCACAAATTGTTTGTTTACAGGAATTATTCTCTTCACAGTATTTTCCGCAAACGGTAAACGTGGAAAATTATGATTTAGCAGAAGATGTAGATAGTGGCACATTAGCCGAAATGGGTGAATTGGCAAAGAAATTAGGAATTGTTTTGATTGTTCCTTTTTACGAAAGAGCAGGTGCTGGTATTTATTTTAATAGTGCAGCTGTATTTGATGCTGATGGAGAATGTTTAGGTATTACTAGAAAAAATCATATTCCAGATGGTCCGCAGTATCATGAAAAATATTATTTTGTTCCTGGCAATACTGGGTATCCTGTCTATGAAACTGCTTATGGAAAAATAGGGATTGGGATTTGCTGGGACGAATGGTTCCCTGAGGTTGCTCGAATTTTGAGCTTACAAGGGGCTGAGATATTATTCTATCCTTCTGCTATTGGTTCAGAGCCAGATCATCCTGAGTTATCTACACGATCATCCTGGGAAAAGGCAATTTCAGCTCATGGTATTTCTAATGGTGTATTTGTTGCTGCAACCAATCGAGTTGGTCAGGAAAAGGACATGAATTTTTACGGTGGTTCATTCATTAGCGATACATTAGGGAATATTTTAGCTTCACTTGATGATGAAGAAGGAATTATCGTACAAGAGATTGATTTAAAAGAAATAGAAAATACAAGGAAAATTCTACAATTCTTTAGGGACCGTCGTGTCGACACATACGCCCCTCTATTACAAAAGGAAATGCTTCCAACACCCTCTACTGTAAAAAAAAGAACAAACAAAGCTTTATTAGCTAACGAATAAAAAAATCTCAAAAAGCAAGTAAATAGTCCTTTAAAATAAAAGGGGCATGGAGCAGTTACCGATTTTTTACGATGCTATATGTAGTCTTGAAATAAAGTTTGAGCACAACACCTTACAAACCAAGATTTTTGTAATAAATAAAAAGAATCCATTTTAATAAAATTGATTAAAATGGATTCTTTCCTTTGTGATCCCTACTATTTTGAAGTAAGTGTTCGTAGTGATAAGCAGACCTATCTTATCTTGCGACAATGACTAATGTTCTAAAATAAAAAATGAAGGTTGGACTTACTCCATATATCTAGTTGAAAATCCTAGACTTCCATTTGAGAAATAATCTAAAAGCAACTGAAGTTTGTTAGAAATGCACTTAAAGAAATGGGGTTCTTTCCTAAGCAGACTTATATATAGTCAAAAACGCTTGATATCCTAGCATTTTTTACTAATTATATTATTACTTAAATGCTATTTATGTTGCTAAATCATATATCATTTACATTGTGATTTAGCTTTTTTTACACGTTATCTAAACTACTTACGTAGAAAAAATCGTCTTTTTTATTCAAAAAATATCTTGACGTGTTTTTGCTTTGCTCTACTCCACTTTGTATATAAAAACCCTAGTTTTTCTGCTAAGAAGAGAAAAATCAGGAATAGATGGCGTTCTTTACCTTCAATTCGTAAGCGGCTAAAGACCAGGAAGTGCTGGCTATGTAATATAATCTTTATTTATGTATACCTGGACATTGAAAAATAAGGTCCAGGTATATATTTTTGAAAATTGTTTTAATAATAGAATTTTTATTTACCAGCCTCGCTCTTGCATCCTATGCTCTGGTAATATAGTTGAAATTTCAATTCCTTGCATAGCTGTTCCAAGTCCTTTGGAAAGCTTAGCAATTAACTCATAATCTTGATAATGCGTTGTAGCTTCTACAATAGAACGTGCAAATTTTGCAGGATTTTCTGATTTAAAAATACCCGATCCAACAAACACGCCATCAGCTCCCAATTGCATCATCAATGCGGCATCGGCAGGAGTTGCAACACCTCCTGCTGCAAAATTAACGACCGGAAGTCTTCCTTCACGCTTGATTTGAAGTAAAAGCTCAAAAGGTGCTCCAAGATTTTTTGCTTCAGTCATTAACTCATCATTACTCATATTTGCAACTTTGCGAATTTGTGCATTCACTTTACGCATATGGCGAACAGCTTCAACAATGTTTCCTGTTCCTGGTTCACCTTTTGTTCTTAACATTGATGCACCTTCTGCAATACGACGGGTTGCTTCTCCTAGGTCACGGCAACCACATACGAATGGTACAGTGAACTCACTTTTTAAAAGATGATATTCTTCATCTGCTGGTGTTAATACTTCACTTTCATCAATATAATCAACACCCATTGCTTCAAGTACACGCGCCTCCACAATATGTCCTATTCTAGCTTTTGCCATAACTGGAATAGAAACTGCGTTCATTACTTCCTCAACAATTGTAGGATCTGCCATACGCGCAACTCCACCAGCAGCGCGAATATCGGCAGGAACTCGCTCCAATGCCATAACTGCAACTGCACCAGCTTCCTCAGCAACTTTTGCTTGTTCCGCGTTTACAACATCCATAATAACGCCGCCTTTTTGCATTTCTGCCATGCCGCGTTTTACTCGATCAGTACCTATACTCACTTTTATTGTCTCCCTTTAAGTAATTTTGAAATGTTATATAATAGTATTTATTAATAATTAAATGTAAATAAAGGTATTTAGAAAAATAAAGTTTGAAAGATAATGTAAACTTTAACTTCTTTACATCGGGAAGTTCCATTCCTTTTTCTAAGGTAAGGAAGTTCATGAACCTAATTTTTCAAAAATTTATTTTAATTGTTTAAAGCAATCGAAATATATTTTACTTCAAGGTATTCTTCAATCCCGTGATGGCCGCCTTCTCTTCCTAACCCACTTTCTTTATAACCTCCAAAAGGCGCTTGTGCAGCTGAAGGTAATCCATCGTTCAGACCGATGATCCCATATTCAAGTTCTTCACTGATGCGGAAAGCACAGCTAAGATTTTCGGTATATACATAAGCAGCAAGTCCATAATTTGTATGATTCGCCCTCTCAATCACTTCTTGCTCTGTTTTAAATGTTGCAATCGGTGCGAGCGGTCCAAATATTTCTTCACTTACACATAACATTTGATCATTAACATTCGTAATAATAGTCGGATTATAGTAAAAACCTTCACCAATTACGGGATTTTCTTCACCATAAACTATTTTCCCACCATGCACTACTGCATCATCAATTAGAGTTTTCACTTTATCTACTGCTGCTTGATCAATTAATGGCCCAATATCAATTCCTTCTACAAGCCCGTTACCTACCTTAAGTTTTGCAAGCTCGTTTTTAAACATTTCCACAAATTGGTCTGCAACTGCTTCATGTACATAAATTCTATTTGTACATATACATGTTTGGCCTGCGTTTCGAAACTTCGAATTAACTAATCCTATAGCTGCTTTCTCTAAATCAGCATCATCCATCACTATAAACGGAGCATTTCCTCCCAATTCGAGAGAAATTTTTTTCACGTTTTCGGCAGCAGCTCTCATTAATACTTTTCCAACTTCTGTAGATCCTGTAAACGTAATTTTTCTAACACGAGCATCGTTTAACCATGCATCCCCAATCTCCTTCGCCTTACCTGTTACAATGTTCAAAACACCTTTTGGAATGCCAGCCTTGTCTGCTAACTCTGCTAATTTTAAAGCAGTTAGCGGGGTTTGTTGTGCGGGTTTGACGACAGCTGTACACCCTGCTGCAAGTGCTGGCGCTACTTTTCGCGTAATCATCGCAGCTGGGAAATTCCAAGGTGTAATCGCTGCAATGACCCCAACTGGTTCTTTACGGACAAGTATTCGCTTATGAGGGTGTGAAGCTGGAATCGTCTCTCCATAAATCCGCTTTCCCTCTTCTGCGTACCAAGAGATAAAACTATTTGCATACATTACCTCACCGACAGCCTCTTTTACCGGCTTCCCCTGCTCTAATGTCATGATCCTTCCTATTTCTTCCTTATTATCATCAATTAAGTGAAACCATTTCATTAAAAGTTGACCGCGTTCTTCAGCTGTTTTTTTTGACCATACTTTAAAAGCTCGATGAGCGGCATCAACTGCTTGTTTAGCCTCATTGGCTCCACCTTTTGGAATGATTCCAACCACTTCATTCGTTGCAGGATTTATTACTTCTGCAAATTCCTGACACTCATTCCCTACCCATTTCCCATCTATATACATGCTAAACAAACTATTTTTCTGATTCGTTAAATTTGGATTCATACTTTTATCATCTCTCTTTAAATATATTGTGGTGCAAGAACTGCTTCTGTGGCATCTTCTAAAATTGATAGTCCTTCATCGAGCTGCTCATCTGAGATAGTAAGAGGCATTAAAATACGAATTACATTGCCAAATACACCTGCACTTAATAAAAGAAGCCCTCTGTTCGTTGCTTCCTTTACAATTCTCCCTGTAGTTTCTTTATCTGGTGTTTTACTATTTTTATCTTTTACAATCTCTAAAGCACACATTGCACCAAGACCCCGAATACCATCAACCTGCTCAAAACGGTCAGACAATTGCTGAAACTTGTCCATTACCTTTTGACCGATCACTTGCGCTCGGTTATTTAGGTTTTCTTTTTCAATAATATCAAGTACCGCAAGTGCTGCTTGACATCCTAGCGGGCTTCCCGCATATGTTCCTCCGAGTTCCCCTGGTTCAGAAACGCGCATTATTTCTTCTCTTCCAATAACACCACTTATTGGCATCCCTGCGCCCATAGACTTCGAGATTGTAATAAGGTCAGGTGTTACACCAAAATGCTCTATGGCAAAATAGCCGCCAGTACGACCAAAACCCGTTTGGATTTCATCAGCAACAAAAACGATACCGTTTTCTTTACAAATTTCATAAACTCGTTGTACAAAAGCTTTGTCAGGAACGATAAAGCCACCTTCACCTTGCACTGGTTCCATAACAACGGCTGCAATCGTTTCAGGGGCAACCTCTGAAACTAAAAATTGCTCAAATTGCTGAATCATAAATTGACTGTACTGTTCTTCGTTCATTTCTTCTGGTCTGCGATATACATATGGATATGGGGCTTTATACACTTCTGGAGCAAAAGGTCCAAATCCATATTTGTAAGGTTTTACTTTACTCGTCATTGTCATCGTCATTAACGTTCGTCCATGAAAACCTCTTGTAAAAGAAACAACACCTTGTCTTTTTGTATACTTCCGGGCAATTTTCACTGCGTTTTCAACAGCTTCAGCACCACTATTAAAAAAAGCTGCTTGTTTAGAGAATTCTCCTGGAGCAAGCTCAGTTAGTCTTTCAGCCAATTCAATATAGGATTCATACATCATGACATTAAAGCCCGTATGAATAAAATTCTCAGCTTGTTCTTGCAGAGCTTTTACTACTTGTGGATGCGAATGTCCAACATTGATTGTTCCAATAGCACCGGCAAAATCAATAAATGTATTCCCATCGATATCTTCAACAAGTGCACCTTTTGCCTTACTAACAAAAGCGGGGCATCCATTGCTTATCCCTTTCGGCACGACTCTTTGTCTTCTTTCCAATAGACTTTGAGACTTCGGCCCAGGTATTGCGGTATTTAAAGTTACAAAATCTTTCATTATGAATACACCTTCCTAATAATCAGTTTTCAAATAGCTGTATTTATTGCAGTTCACAGAGAAAACACGGTTTGTACTTAAAAGGCAAGCTATTCCTGTGTCTCCAGCATGTGCACTTTATTTTTAAATTGGCCTAAAAAAGGAGGTCCCCCTCCTCCCTTTTTAGAACATTATTTATTTTACAGTCGGTAATACTTCTTTAAATGCATTTATAACGGTATTTACTTCTTCATAACTAATCGTTAGAGAAGGCTCTATCCGAATTGTTTTTGAGTTTACTAGTGTTCCGGCTACAAGAATTCCTCTATCAAACAACGCCTTGGAAACCTCGTACCCTACCTCATCCTTATGAAATTCAATTCCAATCATTAATCCCTTTCCTCGGATCTCCATCACTTTATCTTCATGACCTACTGCAGCATCTTTAAGTCCTTGTAAGAAATATTCACCGACTTCTGCAGCTCGAGATGGTAAATCTTCTTCTAGTAAGACATCAATCGTTGCAATCGCTGCAGCACATGCAAGTGGATTTCCGCCGAATGTTGTAGTGTGCATAAATGGATTATCAAACCAGCTCTTGAATACTTTTTCTTTACCCACTACTGCACCAGCAGGCATGACACCACCTCCAAATGCTTTCGCTAGACAAAGAATATCAGGAACAACATTATATACTTCTGCACAGAACATTTTCCCTGTACGGCCCATACCTGTTTGTACTTCGTCAAAAATCAGCAGTGCATCATATTGATCACATAAATCTCTAACTTGCTTGAGGTAACCTTCTGGCGGCAAGATAATACCACCTTCCCCTTGAATTGGCTCTAAAATAACGGCTGCAACATCCTCACCGACTAAAGCACTTGTTTCGAATGTCTTTCTCATCATGTCAATGTCGCCAAATGGTACATGACGAAAACCAGGTATTAATGGAAGAAACGGCTTGCGGAACATCCCTTTTGCTGTTCCAGATAGTGAACCTAGACTCTTTCCATGGAAGGAGCGAGTTGTCGAAATAAATGTTGAACGGTCACTATACATTTTTGCAAGCTTTAAAGCGGCTTCAACACTTTCCGTTCCACTATTTGTAAAGAAAGAATATTTTAAATCTCCTGGTGTGATATCTGCTAAAATTTTTGCCAGTATCGCACGAAGTGGATCTAACAAATCTTGACTATGGAGCGCTTGACGTTTTAATTGATCAGTAACTGCTTTAACTACCTTCTTATTACGGTGGCCAACATTATAAATACCAAAGCCGCCAAGACAATCAATATATTTTTTTCCGTTGACATCTTTAAAACACGAACCCTCGTCAGACCATTCAACAGCCGCAAATTGACCATCTTTCGTTACTGTTTTTCGATATTCTAAAAAACCTGGATTAACATGCTCACGAAAGTTGTTAACTGTTTCCTTTGTAATCCACTTCGCTTCATCCTCTGTTACCTGATCTTTCTCAATTAAGTTTAAAACTTGTTTAATATAATTATTAACATTTTGTTCCTGTATTTCTTCTTGTTTATTCTCTAGATTTGTACCCATGTTATCTCTCCTCTTTTTGTTTTGTAATGAGTTTTGAAAACCAACCAATTGGTTCTACTTGTAAGTTAATATTTATTTGTTTAATCTCTTGGAAAACGTCCAAGCCGTAAGTTCCAAGAGCTCGGCCGATTCCGCTTTGTTTATAGCCGCCCCATGGCGCTTCATTATAAGTATTGTGATAAGTGTTGATCCACGTAATGCCTGCGCGGATTTTTTTAGTCACTCTTAATGCTTTTGCTCCGTCATTCGTAAATACTGCTCCGGCTAGGCCGTAATCAGTAGCATTTGCTAAGGATATGGCTTCGTTTTCGTCCTTGAATTTTTCAATGACAACAACAGGACCAAAAATTTCTTCTTGAACGATTCTCATACTTGGTTTAACGTCAACGAACACTGTAGGTTCTACAAAAAATCCATTTTCTAACCCATTTCCTTTTATACGGTTTCCACCACAAACGATACGTGCTCCTTCTTCTTTTCCGATCTCGATATACCTTAAAACCTTATCCATATGCTCTTCACTTACGAGTGGACCCATTTCAGTGTTTGGATCATTCCCGGGCCCCACATTGATTTTCTTTGAACGTTCAACAAATCGATTTACAAACTTCTCATAAATGCTTTCTTCTACTAAAATCCTCGATCCGGCAGCACATACTTGGCCTGATCCTGCATAAATGCCAAACAAAGCGTAATCAACAGCTGTCTCAAAATCAGCATTTGCAAAAATAATGTTTGGCGATTTTCCGCCAAGTTCTAAAGAGAGCTTCTTCAAATTCCCTGCTGCAGCTCTCATAATTTGTTTCCCAGTTTTTGTACCTCCTGTAAACGAAATAAGATCGACATCTTCACTTTCAGCAATTTCATTCCCAACAACAGGCCCCGCTCCCATTACCATGTTGGCAACGCCCTTAGGCAATTCCACTTCCTCAAATATTTGAAAAAGCTTTGTTGGGGTAAGTGGTGTTACTTCAGAAGGTTTATAAACAATTGTATTTCCTGCCGCCAATGCTGGAGCAATTTTCCAAACACTTAATAATAGCGGATAGTTCCATGGAACAATTAACCCACATACCCCAACTGGCTCCCGAACAACTAGAGCTTGAATCGGATCTGATACATGATAAGTTATTCCATCAGGTTTGGTAATTAGTCCTGCATAGTAGCGGAAACAAGCTGCTGCATCCGCAATGTCGTAAGCTGCTTCTCGTAACGGTTTTCCATTATCCATCGTTTCAAGGCGAATAAGCTCCCCGACATTCTCCTCGATTTTATCTGCAATTTTAAATAAATATGATGCCCTTTCTGCAGCAGGCATATCTGACCAAATTCCACTATTAAACACTTCTTTTGCTGTTTGGATGGCTTCTCTTACATCTTCAATTGTTCCCTCAGCAGCTTGAGCGATTATTTCACCTGTAGCCGGATTAAGCACATTGCGTTTTTCTTTGTTGATCGCTTCTCTCCATTCACCGTTGATATACATTTTCAAATTAAGCATTCCAATAATCCCCTCCCTTTGCCTTTTAATATTGCAAGAAGTGTGCCAATCTCAAAAGGTGTGTTTTAGATGATAGATTCATAGGATCATTGCAAAATCTATGCAAATATGCATAAAATTATTTAATTATGAATAAACACAAACAATGGAATGAATCCGACTAATTTTTAATAAGTAACTACTTACAGAAACGCTTGGTGCTGCAAAAAAGAATATCTTGAAAGCTCAAAATAATAAAAAGAGAAGGATTAAAAACACCCTTCTACTTCACAAGCTATTAATTTATTGCTACATTTCCACTTTTTCCTCATATTCAAATTGAGGCGGTCTGGATTTTAACATTTTTGTAATGTACAAAAGATAGCAAAGTCCAAAGAATGCCCAAACTAAACCAATTGTAAATGAGCTTAATTCCAGGTTGAACCATAGAACAGCCACCGCACCTGCTCCAATTAACGGCATTATCACATAGTTGATAAACCCTTTAACCGTCTTATGTTTTTTCTCACGAACAACAAAATGACTGATCACACTTAGATTAACGAATGTAAACGCAATTAACGCCCCAAAATTTATTAGCGCCGTTGCTGTCACTAAATCAAAGAAAATTGCTGACAATGAAATTGTACCAACCAATAAAACATTAAACGATGGAGTTTTCCAGCGTGGATGGATAAATCCAAACCATTTTTCTGGAAAGACATTATCACGCCCCATTACATATAACAATCTGGACACACTTGCATGCGAAGCTAATGCAGAAGCTAAAGTATTAACAAATGTTGTCACTAAAAAAATAGACTGAAAGAATTTTCCACCAACATAAAGTGCAATCTCAGGAAGAGCTGCGTCAGGTTGTTCAAATCTAGACATATCAGGAAAAAATGCTTGAATAAAATATGACGTGGTAATGAATATAACTCCTCCAAACAGCGCCGTCAGGAAAATAGCGTGAGGGATTGTTTTTGTCGGATTCGCTGTCTCTTCTGTAAGAGTTGAGACGGCATCAAAACCTAAAAATGAAAAACAAAGAATTGTCGCACCAGTAATTAATGCCGGAATTTGCATACCTTCTTCAATAAATGGCTGAAGTGTTAATACTTTTCCAGTACCTTCGCCCTGGTGAAGTCCCTGAATGACCAATACAACAAATATGATCATGATTGCTATTTGAATCATAACCAAAACCGTATTGAAATTGGCTAAAATGTTGACACTTTTCAAATTTAAAAAAGTAACAAGTCCAACAAAGAAAACTACCCATATCCACGACGGAACACCAGGAAACAATGTAGAAAGATAAATCTTTGTTAGTAAAGCATTAACCATTGGCAAAAAAAGATAGTCCAATAACGCAGACCACCCAACCATAAATCCGAGATGGGAATTTATCGTCTTTTGAGTATACGTATATGCAGAACCAGCTATAGGAAATGCCTTGACTAATTTCCCATAGCTTGCTGCAGTAAATAACATTGCCGTCAAAGCTATGAAATAGGCAGCAGGGACATGTCCACCAGTAATATCTGACACAATTCCGAATGTATCAAATACGACCATTGGGGTCATATATGCCAATCCCATCATAATAACTTGCCATAATTTTAAAGAACGCTTTAACCTCACACCATTTTCCACATATCATTCCCCCTTAAATATGAATAATACAATCTTGAATTCTTAAGGTTTGTACTAATACCTCTACACACCCTACCCTCTTGTATTTTTTGAATCATTAAAAAAATAAGCAATATACGTGCCAAAACATGAATTTGTAGAAATATAGCCAAAAAACCGCTAATGAGTCTTATATTGATCAATTACAAGATTGGTCGACTACTATTGGTGGATAACTACGCTTTATTCAATCCTGCATAAGTTAGTCAGAGCAACATAAAGGAATCACACGACTCATTTCCTATTCATCGTGAAAAACTCAAATCTACTAATAAAAATTGTAATTGGCATAAATCTTGCTTTTACTACTATTGAAGACTTATATAAATAATAATTTGGAGGAAGATCTATGAAGTATCCATTATCACCAGACGTAAAACCAGAATTTTGTACAACCGGCTCATTTATGCGTTTACCATCCTCTCGTGAGAATGCGAAGATCGCTATTTTAGGGATGCCTTTTGATACTGCTGCATCCTTTCGGGTAGGGGCACGGTTTGCCCCTCAAGCAATTCGTCAGGCTTCAATGACGTTATTTCCATACCATCCAATTCATGAAATTTATCCTTTTGATGATACAAACGCAATTGATATTGGAGATGTTTCTGTCATACCACATAATATTCACCGAAGCTATGAACAAATTGAATCTGCTGTGATCGAACTTATGAAAAGTGGAATTATACCAATAGGTTTAGGAGGAGACCACTCCGTAACGTTAGCAACTTTGCGAGCTGCTGCAAAAATATACGGTCCTGTCGCATTAATTCAATTTGATTCCCATACCGACACATGGGATACGTATTATGATGAAAAATATTGGCACGGTTCACCATTCATTCGTGCACATGAAGAGGGTCTTTTACAATCAGACAAGGTCTTTCAAATTGGGATTCGAGGCACGTTGAATCACCCGGGCGACATACAAGCAAGCTATGATCTGGGGTATCAAGTTATTACGACTCAGGATCTAAAAAAACGTGGCATAAAGGATGTTGTAAGAGAGGTAAAAGAAAAGATAGGAGATACTCCATGTTTCTTGACGTTTGACATTGACTTTGTTGACCCTTCCTTTGCACCTGGTACAGGAACATTGGAAGTTGGAGGCTTTACTAGTTTTGAAACACTAGAATTGGTTAGATCGCTTACTGAATTTCATTTTATCGGTTTTGATCTTGTCGAAGTGCTCCCTCCATATGATCCAACTCAAATTACTTCTTTACTTGCTGCAACATTAGTTCATGAATTTGCAAGTTTAATTGCTTTAAAGGAGAAGGAGAAGAAAGACAGACCTATAAATGGATAAAAGTATAAACTTGGTTCATTTCAGTTGTTCTGTGAAATAAGGAAAGTGGTACAGATAAACTATCTGTACCACTTTTTCATACGCAATTATTTTATTTTAAGAAAACTCCATCTATCGTATTGTTCTTTTCACTTAAAATTTTCTGATATTTTCGACTAACGGATGACTGGCTTACCCCCAGAGCTTTGGCAGCTTTCGTTGTTGTCTTATATTGTTTCATTGCTAGCAATATCAATTGCTCCTCAACGCTATCAAGAGCTTCCTGAAGCGGAAGAATTTTTTTTATGACTAGCTTTTCTTTTTTCAAATCCGTACCAACTGCAAGAAATTGATTGACAAAATGAGCATCTATCGTTTGGTGATCAGCAGAAACTGCTAATCTTTCAATCATATTTTGTAACTCACGTATATTTCCTGGCCATGGATATACCTCTAGTAAATTTAGAGCATCTGGTGATAAGTGATAGTTTTTCTTATATCTCTCATTTAATTGTTGTAAGAAATGAAATGCTAACAGAGGGATGTCTTCTGGTCTCTCGCGTAATGGAGGTACGTAAATTGGGATTACATTTAATCGATAAAATAAATCTTCGCGAAATGTTCCTTGTTCCACCATTTTTTCTAATTTTTTATTGGTTGCTGCTACAATCTGAACATTTATTTTTATTGGCGTTGTGCTGCCAATTGGTATTACTTCTTGTTCCTGCAAAACCCTAAGTAATTTAACTTGTAGGCTCAAAGGCATTTCTCCAATTTCATCCAAAAATAAAATCCCTTGATCAGCCTTTTGAAAGTAACCTTCTTTTCCGTTTTTATCCGCCCCTGTAAACGATCCCTTAATATAGCCAAATAGCTCGCTCTCCAGCAGATTTTCTGGAATAGCACCGCAATTCAATTTAAGAAACGGCTGATTTGAGCGGTTTCCAAGTTGATGAATCGCTTGAGCTATCACTTCTTTTCCTACACCAGATTCCCCGTTTATTAGAACAGTAGATGAAAAATTTGAAATTTTCTGAACTTGCTCCATTATTTGTTCCATTTTCGGACTGCAATAGATCATTTTTTTAAAAAACTGATCTTTATTTTTGAATGTATCCAACTCTTGCTTATATTGATCAGATATTTTTTTTATCTCCCGTAATTCAGTTTTTAACTTTGTTGTTTCAGTAATATCTCTTGATGCAATAATGATCCTCTCAATCTTGCCGTCCTCATCGAACACTGGATTTCCTACTGCAAGGATTTTCTTTCCACCTTTGGTTTCTTGTACAATTGAAACTTTTTTCTTTTGTTCTAACACAAGACGGGTAACGGATGGACTGAATAAACCTTTGTCTTCTAAATCCAGCAAGCTTTTGCCGATTAAATCTTTAAGCTGTACACCCCAGAATTCAGATATAAAGCTATCACTATAACGGATCAACTCTCCATTTCTGTTCACAACAAGAATCTCGTCATAAATGGTGGAAAGAATCGCATTTAGGTCTTTATTTAAATTTTTTATATGTTCAATTTCCATGGCCATTTCCTCAACCATTGGTAAATCCTGAACAATAATAATAATTCCTTCAACTTCGTCATTAATATCAATTATCGGGCTATAGTCAACAAGGACTCCCATTTTTTCAGTAATTTGGAGCTGATTTAGGATCGTTTCTCTTGATAAAAAAACATTATGAATATGATCTCCGTTAAAAATATTTTCTGCAGGCTTTTGAATGACGTCATGTGATGTCATTTTTATCATCTTTAAACCTGATTCATTGCAATTGACGATTTGTTTTTCACGATCCACTACAAAAATGCCCATTGGAATTGACGTTAATATAATCTTTAATAAGTCAAAGCTGGTCCTATTATCTTGTTTAAATAATTCAGCTAACACATCTTCTCTTCTAATATAACCAGTTAAATCACCTTTTTCATTTTTAACAAGAGCAATGGATTCACCTATTATTTGAAAAAGTACCGGTAATGAAATATGTTCACTTAATTTACATATGTTCTCTATCGGGACTGAATTGTCTAACAAGGTATCAATCGTTACGTTCATGCAGCTATCATTGGATAAAATATCTTTTAATCGAATATAAGCAACTAATTGTTTTTTTCTGACTAAAAATAAAAAAGGCTCATTATGATTTCTAATTTTCAGGTGCCAATCTTCTTCAGGATTGTCTATTGATAATGAAATAATTGGTCTAATTTTATCTTTTGCTAGTGTAAACATAGGTGCGCCTCCTTCAATCCTCTTACTCTATTGTACCATTTGATAGAATCTTATAATAAGAGCTAAAAGTAAAAAATTTCTCACTTCCGTGAACTATCTTTCCAATTATTTCATACATTTGAAAAGAGGAGATCATGATTCATCTCCTCCATGCCTATCTGCTTAAATCTAGTCACTTCCACATAAAATAAAATCTTCTTTTATATAGGCAAGCACCATGCCCGGTATTACTCGATCTCCTTTTTGTACTTCAAGAGAACACACTTTTCCACTGAGTCCAACATTTACCGTTTTTAACTCACCATCAACTGTTTTTATTGTAAATAATGTTTCCCATTCGTAAATCCGTGAATCGATATTAATTAAAACTTCTTCAATTGTGCCACTAATAGAACTCATAATAAATTCCTGATACACCGTCACTTGCTCCTCTCTATCTTAATATTGATTAGCAAACTGTTTTTGATCTAAGACTGTAAGCAGAAAATCTCTACATACAGGAACATCTATTGTGTTGATTCCCAACCTTCCTAACCAATATTCTTCATTTTCGATATCTTCTTTGCACATTAACACCATTTTTCCAGTTTGAATTGAGATAACCATTGCTTTTCCACAAAACAAATTTGAATAAATGATAGAAATATCGTAGCGATAATAATCAGTTGCTATACAGTAATAATGTACTGTTTGATCCTCTCTCTCTTCTAATAAAATTTCCATTTGTTAGACTCCCTTCACCACGTTATCCAACCACGCAATCGTGAAGCTTCTGTCACCCTGCGAATACCTTCAATATAAGCAGCTATTCTCATATCCACCTCAAAGCACTGGGAAGTTTGAAAGACTTTTTCAAAACTGGAACTTATTTTCTCCTTTAAATGCTGATCGACTTTCTCTTCTGTCCAATAGTAGCCTTGATTATTTTGACACCATTCAAAATAAGAAACAATTACGCCTCCGGAGTTAGCTAAAATATCCGGTACGACAAGAATGTCTCTTTCCTGCAGAATCTTTGCTGCTTCTTTTGTTGTTGGTCCATTCGCTGCTTCTATAACAATTTGGCATTTTATATTGTTAGCATTGTTTTTTGTGATCTGTCCTCCAATTGCTGCAGGGATTAAAATATCACATTCTTTTTCTAATAAATCTTGATTTGATAGAGATCTTTCTATGTCATTTGAAACGATACCGAATGAGTCTCTGCTATTCAGCAATAAAGGAATGTCTAAACCATTTGGATCATAGATCCCGCCAAGGACATCCGAGATCCCTACTACCTTTGCACCTAATTCATACAGATACTTCGCCAAAAAACTGCCTACATTTCCAAAGCCTTGAATAATAACAGTCATTTCTTTAATTGGTATTTTCTTTAATTCACATATTCTTTCAAGCGTATACAATACTCCTTTAGAGGTTGCTGTCTCCCGCCCCTCAGATCCTCCTAAAGCTAAAGGTTTTCCAGTAATAAAACCTGGTGAATCGAATTCTCGAATATGATCATATTCATCTAACATCCAAGCCATGATCTGAGAATTCGTATACATATCTGGTGCAGGTATATCTTTTGTTGGACCCACAATTTGACTAACAGCCCTTACGTAACCTCTGCTAAGTAACTCTAATTCTCGTAAACTCATATTTCGAGGATCACAAACAATTCCCCCTTTTGCCCCCCCATAAGGAAGTCCCGTAATTCCACATTTCATACTCATCCATCCTGATAAGGCTTTTACTTCCTCTGGCGTTACGTCTGGATGAAAACGAATCCCTCCTTTTGTAGGACCATTCGCATCATTATGCTGTGCACGATATCCGCGAAACACCTTTGTTGTGTTATTATCCATACGCACTGGAATACTTACCTCTAAAAATCTCATTGGCTCTTTAAGAAATTCAAAAACATCATTCGGATAACGTAATACTTCAATTGCTTCTTTTAAAACAGCCTGAAACTCTATTAGCGGGTTTGTATTGCTCAACTGCTCCTTTACGGAATGATTTTGTTTTGTTTCTGCTGTTGAAACAGTCATCTTAACACCTCTTTTAATTATTTATTAAATATACTTGCAATAACTGTGCCATCACCAACTTTGCATGAAGTTAAAGAACAAGTTTTCATTTTGCAATAATGTTTTATAGCACAGTTAGTGTTTAAAGAAGAGATGAATACTGTTTCATAAGGTAAGCAATTGCATAAGTTATTCATAATTGAATAACTTATGCAATTGCTTTGATTCTGAATGATTATTATCGAGGGGGTTTTTAGAACATTACCATATAGAAATAAAAAAGTTGTTTACCATTTCCCTTTAAAATCAAAAGGAATTCTTAGTAAACAACTTGTAAATAAACTCATGTAACACTCGGAAGTTGCACCTGTGACTTTGAGGTGAACATTTTCGTAAGATGTAAGAGATATCCCAAACCCCTTGCTGCCAAAATAAGTCAGATTATTAGAGAATTTGAATCAAGAAGTATCCTACAAAGACCCATAACAGTGCTTGCTAATTACTTGTACAATGAGATAGTTATAGAAACGTATTAAGATATAACAATATACAGTAATTCAACCAAATAATGGTTAGGTGATTACACGCAGATCGCTTTATGTGCCTCAGATGTTTCTTCCGACAGTATCGTCACTGTATCAAAGCCTAAAAGTAAAAACACTGAATAGTCACTCCAAAAATTTATGTTAACAGTACCATGTCAGATTGATTAAATCGCTGTGCAGAAGCTATCGCCCTTGTACCTTCACCATTATCAGTCCCCCCTGACTACTAAAATGATGATGATCAAGATAACTAACATTTGAACCAAAACTAAAAAACCATTAAAATTAGCAGCAATGTTCACACTAAACTAATATACAGCTGTAACAAATAAAACAATAGCCAACCACCCAGATCCAGGAAGACACTGGGAAAAAGTGCTGACAAATATATTTTCGTTAATCTCTCATTTATCAGTTGCAGAAACCGATAGTCAAGTAATGAGGACTAAGCCAACAAGGAAACCAAGTGTTGGATTCCTTGTTTTGCTGGGTTAGTATTAAATCGTATCTAGTTGTGAGAATGACTATCCACTACTGCATAATATATGCCCATTTTCATAACTTTTTTAAATATGAATGTGATAAATTCTAAATTGGATTTGTGCCATAAAAAGAGGAATTATCTGATGGGATTTCCCGCTCCAAATATGCTCGATTGCTTGTCTTCAACAATAACATGAATATATGAATCCATTACGCATATAGCTCCCTCCTCTTTTGCCCACTCATGAATATAACTGAGAAGATTATATCCAAGTTCATGAGGTCTATGATTTGCATCTGTTACGAAATCTTGCACAAACACATAGCGTTTGTTATGTAAATTTTCACGCCAGCTAATACCTGCCAATGCAACGATATTTGTATCATGATATAGACCAAATAAATGATAACCATCATAAGGCATATTTTTTGAAAATTCAAGAAATGTATCTAAATGTAAATAGGCATGCAACTGTTTCATTAATGGATACGCCTGTAAAAATTGATGTTCTACTTTTAACTCAACGATATTTTCAACTGGAACTTTCATATTTCATCTTCCTTCCAATAGTTATTATATAACTTGTTGTTTGCAAGATTTGTGCCATTTGATTAGAATAATACTTTGAATATTTTTAAATAGAAAAAAGCCAATCTCATATAAAAAATGGATTAGCTTAAAAATACAGTCTATTACAAGCTATTTAATTATGCCTTAAAGGGAAAAAGTGGTAGAAGATATAGATGGGCAGCATTCCCGCTGTAAAAAAGTGTTGGAGATAGTTGTGCTTCCCTATCACTCCCTAAGTTTCTCAGATGTTAACTGTTTAACTATTTCAACTGTTTCATTTGCAGCGAATGTAATATCTTCTAAAGTATTTCCTAATCCAAAGCTAAATCGAATTGAAGATGTACTTTGCATAGATCCTTTACCATACATTGAAACTAACACACGGGAAGGATCAATTGAACCCGCTGTACAAGCGGAGCCACACGAAACAGCAATCCCTGCAAGATCCATATTTATTAACAGAGATTCTACAATAGTTTTCGTTTTAAAAGTAACTACCTTTTAGAAAAGAGCCCTAATTAATGATGTATTGGAAACGTAATGTGTATTAGTAGTGCTTATTCAAAAAACACACTTGGATATTCAACAATGCCTGATACCTTATTAAGTGCATTTTCATGCAGCTCAATAGCCATGTATGCTTCATCAGGTACTTCGAAAGGTGCTTCTATCCCCCATAAAGATGCTTTTTTGAAGCCGAACTTCGGATAATATTCTGGATGCCCTAAGACAACAATGGAATTGTATGCCAGATCTTTTGCTCTTTTCAATGCTTCAAAAATTAATAGTTTGCCCACTCCATTATTCTGATATTCGGGTATGACTGAAACAGGTGCAAGCGCAAGTGATTCTGCATTCCCATTGTCATTCCTAATTTTTATCTTAGATAAAAGAAGATGGCCTATTATTTTATTGTGATCATGATCAACTGCCACTAAAGATAGTTTTGGAATAAAAGAAGTGGATTTTCTAATACGAGAAACCAGCTTATGCTCCTTTTTATCGCTATGTTCTGCTCTAGCAAATGCACATTCTACAACTCTTTCCGTTATTTCATAATCTTCAATTTGTTCTTGCCTGATTGTTATGTTCAAAAATAACCAACTCCTATACCTATTTCCTTTGATACACCTATCATACATCAAATTGAAACTTAACCTGTTCTGTACCACTCGCTCAATAGCAAAGGAACGATCGAACATCTCCTTTGATCTTTAACACTTGCCTCATGAAAATAACAGTCTTGAATATCTGTTACGGGAATATCTTTTGATGAAAGGACCTTCAACCGTTTTTAACGAATATAAAGTTAGATTTTTCATAGAAAAAGAAGGCTCTTTTCGTAAAGATTGTTGTTTTTAAAACGAAAACTATTTAAGGTTGATTGAGCGGAAGTGCGAGACTCCTGCGGGAGTAGCGGGACAGGTGAGACCCCACAGGCGTTTACGCCGAGGAGGCTCACCGCCCGCCCCGCGGAAAGCGAGCATCTGGAGCGGAAATCAACCACACCGCATTACTTGGTAAATAGCAACAAAGTATGCGAAAACAGCCAAAAAGAAAGAATTGAGGAGGAATATCATTAAAGCGATCGTTTCGAAAAAATACGGTTCACCTGATGTACTTGAAGTAACAGAGATGGAAAAACCTATTCCTACGGACAATCAAGTATTAGTAAAAACTCATGCATCATCCGTGAATTATGGCAACCTTGTTCTTTTAAAAGGAGAACCTTTCTTAGCCCGCTTTGCATTCGGACTACTAAAACCAAAATACATGATACCAGGAGGTGACATCGCTGGTCAGGTTGAAGCAGTTGGCAAAGATGTGAAACTTTTTTCTGTAGGTGATCAAGTGTTCGGAGACCTTTCCGGTTGTGGTTGGGGTGGGTTTGCTGAATATGTCGCGGTTCCAGAAAATGCTTTAGCAATAAAACCGGATAATATGTCCTTTGAGGAAGCAGCAGCGGTCCCTATGGCAGCAGTCACAGCCTTACAGGGTCTACGGGATAAAGGCAAGATCCAATCGGGGCAAAAGGTATTAATTAATGGCGCCTCAGGAGGAGTGGGGACTTTCGCAGTACAGATTGCAAAATCATTTGGTGCAGAGGTGACTGGTGTGTGTAGTACGAGAAACATAGACATTTTACGTTCAATTGGTGCAGACCATATTATTGACTATACTAAAGAAAATTTTACACAAAATTCTGAGCGATATGACTTGATTCTTGCAGTTAACGGTTCTCATCCGATTTCAGAATATAAGCGTACATTACGTCCAAATGGAATTTTTGTTCATGTTGGAGGTTCCGAGTCTCAACTGTTTCAATCCATGGTTCTGGGTCCTTGGATTTCCATGACTGGGAGCAAGAAAATCGGCAGCTTTTTACAAAGAGCAAACCAAAATGATCTGGTCGTGATGAAAGAACTTCTTGAAGCAGGCAAAGTAAGACCTGTCATTGATAAAAGGTATAAGCTGGATGAAGTACCCGAAGCTTTCAAATATTTTGATGAAGGGCATGCTCAAGGAAAGGTTGTTATTACTGTGTGAGGATTTTTTTGAGAGAATGTCAAAATAGCAGTCATGGTTTTCATTGTTACTAATAAATCAGAAAACGCACAATTTACGATATATCGAAACTGTGCGTTTTAATTTTACCTAAACTCCCTTTAAAAAGACGATATTAATTTGCTAACCTTAATTCCTAAAGTTCATTTATTTCCTTCTTTATTAATCTTTTAAGTTTTCTTGCCAAATCACCGAGTTAATTCCATTCGGCCACATCTCTAAGCTGACAATCTAGCTCTTTTTAGTGTAGTAGGTTTTCTATTTTACTCTTTCTAATCTGGGATTGTAGGAAGTTATGCAATTGAATCCAAGCAGTACCCTACTATCATCGATAAAACAATGATCGCTTTTAACGTCTCTTTTTACCCTTACATCGCTTGTGGATTTGTTTTATAGGCTTTTATTGTTATTTTTCTGATGTTATTAAAGGAATAATGTAGAAATGGTGAAGATTTCAATCAATAGATAATATGGAAGAAAAAGGTATAGTATGAATTTGTCTTTTATCATTTTTATGGAAGACTTTTCTTTTTTTTTTAGTCGATGTACTCGCCCATGCTGAGATCCTGATGCTTCCATCCGATTACCTCTTTGTAAAAGTCACGTGGTTCTAAGGCGTTACTGACTGTCAAATCAGCCATAATTCTTTCATTTATTTTTCATCCTTTCTTGTTAAATTAATACTCTAACTTTTTTAAATTAATATATATGGGAATCTACGGTGCAACAAGAGATGCGCTAACTTATTCCACTAATTTCCCTTTACAAAAACAGGCCAGGCCTCTGATTGTAGAATAATAAATTTCTGACGAGTGCGTTGAACATCTTTAATACTTTTTCAAAGCTAAAGATCTTGATATAATTCCTACGAGTAAGTTTTTACTATAAGAATATTTATTAAAAATTTAGATATAGATACCATATTAGAAATGATGGAGTACGGGGGAAATATGAAAAGAAACATAAAACTTAGTTTTTTATATTCTCAAATTGTATTTTTTATTCTTTTACCGGTATGGATTGAATTAACAAAATATCTACATCCGATTGTCATAGGAGTTGTTTGGTTTTCTATTTATTTCCTTGTTTTATTTGGTGTATTATGGGTGAAAAAAGGAAAAATTCAATTATCAGAACATATCCTCCATGTTTTTACATTTCTTTATTCTATTGGATTGCTTATCTTATTATTTTTCAGACCAAAAGGCCAAAGTTACGAGTCCATAAATCTTATTCCTTTTGATACTATCTATTTTTATCTATCTGGAAACGTCAATTATTTAATTGCTCTTTATAATTTAGGCGCAAATATTGGTTTATTTATACCATTTGGATTGTATTATAGATATATAAAAAAAACACCTTCTATGAAACAAATGCTTATTATCACCATATATTCCATAAGCACGATTGAAGGGTTACAATTTATAACAAAAAGAGGAACTTTAGATATTGATGATCTAATGTTAAACGTCTTAGGTGTGTACCTTGGCTATTTCATCTATCCATTTTTTCAAAAAGTCTTGGTTATGAAGTAACCTAAGGTAATTAGTTAAAGAACTGCTCCCTTTTGTTAAAGATTAAATTAATCAGTTTGTTATAGTAGCTTAAGAACCCGCTAAAATCTTAAAATAAAAAAGGATATCAATTGTGATAAACCAATCGGTATCCTTTCCTCTCATCGAGATTATCTTTATTACTTTATCCGGCCTACGGCAGTCCATCTCCAATCGGAAGAATGATGGATTCCAAATTTGGATTCACTCGCCATTCGCTGATTAAAAGCTCGAATATAATCATTACGTGAATCAATATAAGAATGGTCAGCTTCCCTTCCACGTTGCAAAACATCGTCCCCGACAATCAGTGCACTAGAATTAGCTAAACGCAATGACCAATTATGTTCCTGTTATAATAAAAGAAACGCCTAAACCCAATAATATCAAGGATTTAGAACGTTTCTTATTTACCATTTAGTTTGGATAAATTGTATTATACACGAAGTTCCCTCTTTATATAAACCTCCAATCCATTGCATTTTATGAGTTCTATGTTTTCTATGAGTGGATTATCGACTATAACTAAAATGTTTATAATCAAATAAACTAAGCAAGATATAAAGTATGTATACATTTATCATTTCACATACTTAGGTCACTCGTCATTAAATACTGAGGTACTTATAGTACTTATGAGCAAGGATGGTCTGGATTAAATCCCCAACTTAAAAATGAGATATTAGCAGTACGGCAACAAATTTTTCCTTGAAATTTATATGTTTAATAATCCAAATCATAAAAAAAAGATCAACTTGCATAATTTTGTTTAGTAGTAAGTTTTATCAAAAGGTAACGAATAATAAATCCAATTATTAATCCAGGAATCAAGGACAACATTGGAAGCCAAATTGGACCAAATGATATACCGAAAAATAAATTGGGAGAATACATGAGACCTATTGTGACAAAGTAGGCTCCAAAAGCGAATGGGACAAACGATAAGCGAGGATTCTCCCCTTCTGCAAATTTATATGCATCGTACATTGCATACATATAAACACAGGGATAAAACATAAGCCATTGGTAATCAACCACGCTAGCAGCCTTCGATATCTTTCCAAGAAAGCTAAACATAATTGCTTGATTAAATGAACTCATTACATTGATAGTGAATTCTAAAAGGATAAAAATAATTCCTTTTAAAAGGTGACCATTTAAAAGTTGACCAAAACCTGGGAAAGCAACACTCCAAAGAATTGCCTCTAACTTATACGTCTTTTTCATATTATCAACCTTTATTAATTGGTTATATGTTGATTACCCTTAATTTTATCTAATTTTTTTAATAAACCAACTAAACCTCTAATTATAAACAAAGTAAAGTTTACACATCCAAAAGTATGGAAAGGTGTCCATTTTTTCCATTTGAATAATCCAGAATTCTTTTCAAAATACCATTGACCGATACTCATGGGAACACTGAATATCAAACTTTTCAATAAGATCTTACTTAAATTATCATTATATGAAAGTTTAACCCAGATCACACTTAAAATCGGGAAAAACAACATGTCATAAATGATGTTAGTTTTGAAAATTTTTGGAAAAGGACGAACCGGATATTCAATTTTTTTAGTTCCGACAACATAAGCATCAATAAGCGTTGCGATAACTCCCTTTGAGAAAAAAACAACAAGATTCTCTCTCATTTTTGTGCCTTTGAATAAAAACGGAAATGAAGCAATACACAAAGCAGTAAGCAGATTTAGCAGCCTTTTCTCCATAAAAACATCCTTCCATAACAATTAATAATTGAATATTAATACAATGACCTAATCAATCAGATATTATCCATTAAAAAAATATCTTTATTGATTAACACGTAAACCTCACATGTTAGTTCAACAAGGAAAAGTGTTATAACTTTTTATGTTATGACATTTTACGTTTTGATAAATAAAAAAAGCCGATTTAATATGAAAGTATCGGCTTGAAAACACTTTAATCAACTAAAGCAACTGTTGAATAAGAAGAATAAACAATATTAAACTAATTTGAAATGAAGCCTTTAGATTATCTTCTATTATTAATGGTTGAATGAATTCATGTCTTATAAAACAATAAACATTTTTAATCAACTGGTCTGGGTCCTACATCTAAATTAGAGCTTTCTACAGTCATAATCGGACGTATTGTTGTGTTCCCATTCACACGAATTTGACAAGATAATCGCAAATGATCATCTATTCCTTTTTCCATAAATGCATTTTTTTCTATATTTGTTAAATCACAAAAATCACCAGCTAATACTTCTACTCGACATGTCGTACATCTTGCTTTTCCTCCACAACGATGGAGGATATTTACACCGTTATCTTCTAGTGCTAATACTAACTTTTTCCCGTTTTCTACTTCAAATGTTCCATAACCTAAAACAGTTACGTATGCCATTTTAAAAACTCCTCCATATTTTCTGACTAAATCTCGATTCCTTTTTCAGGGCGCTTGCCTTTAAAAGCATACTCAAGTAATTGTCGAATTGATTGTTGATCAATAGGACGAGGATTGTAATAAGAATTGATAGATTAGCTGCCTGATCTAAATCTTTCTCCTTCATTCCTATTTCAGCTAATGATGTCGGAGCACCTAAGGATGTATGCAAATCAAAAAGAGTTTCAGCTACGGCATCCTTTTCCGTTCCAAGTGACCTTGCTATTGCTTTGACCCGTCCGGTGCATAAGCAGCATTGTACCAAAGTGCATAAAGTAAAATGACAGAGTGGCTGTCTGCATGCGGCAGGTTATAACTTCCCCCTAAAACGTGACATAGCTTATGGTGCAGGGACATACCAACAGACCTTAAGACCGTACCGGCTAGCCAACACCCGTAAAGCGCCTTGGAGCGAGCCTCTGTATCATTTTGGTCATAATAGAATTGAAGGTAAACTTGAATGAAGGGCACGAATTCCTTTTTCAACTAGAAGATAAATAATCGGATTAGTGTTTTCTGCGTACAGTCCTTCTACACAATGAGATGACCGACTTAGGCTTAACGACTACATCTTTACCTGTTTTCTTCATTCCATTTTCTATTATTCCCCAAATTGGCGTCATTTCCGAACCTGCGTATGTGGCAGGAAAAGCGATAATTTGTAGAGAAGTGTTTATTTAAAGGAATAACTTTGGCTAAACCGATCGAGGATCCTCCTCCAAATGGAACAAGACTATCGATCTGCTGCTCTTTTACCATTTCCACTGATTTTTCAACGATCTCCATTGGTACATGCTAAACTGCTTTTGCATGAATACCTGCACATAAATCACCGAGATAACTTGAGATTTTAATCGCAAGCTCTTCTTGCTCTGGTGTAGAGATAACGAGCGCTCTTTTGATACCAAGCTTTTTTAAGTCAGAATGAGCTTCTTTTCTTTCACTCAAAAGTCTAAAAAACACTCAATACTTTCTATGTATTTAGCTGTTATGTATAAATTTATACCATTCGCCTGCTTATATATCTGATTGTTAAAAAAACCAGTTTCAATTAAGGAAACTGGTTAATTATCATTATAAAGCTTTCGATTACTTGTAAAATTTCACACGATCTTCAACCGGTTGGAATTCTTTTTCACCTGGTGAAGCTATTGGATTACCAAATGGCATTTGCGCAATTAGTTTCCAATTTTCAGGGATATTCCACTCTTTTTTCACCTCATCATCGATTAGCGGATTATAGTGTTGTAAAGTTGCACCTAATCCCTCTGCTTCCAATGCTGTCCATACAACAAGTTGGTGCATTCCTGATGCTTGGTTTGACCAGATTGGGAAGTTTTCAGCATATGCGGCAAATTGTTCTTGAAGTGATTTAACTACCACTTCATCTTCAAAGAATAAAACTGTTCCATATCCTGCTTTGAAGGAATCCATTTTTTGTTGTGTTCCTGAAAAATCTCCATCACCAACTACTTTTCTTAATGTTTCAGTTGTAATGTCCCATAATTTATTATGAGCTTCGCCTGATAAAACGACAAGACGTGCAGTTTGTGAATTGAACGCTGAAGGAGTATATTTCACAGCAAATTCTATAATTTCTTTAATTCTTTCATCAGATACTTGTACATCCTTATTGATTCCGTAAATGGAACGTCTTTCTTTTAGTGCCGTGTAAAAATCTGTTTTCAACGCATTTTTCATTACAAGTATTCCTCCAATTTATAGTCTTGAATTCATATGTCTTTAATTAATAAATCTCGAATTAAGCATAATTTTAAATTAATTAAAACTTATTGTCAATTAACTTGTATTTATCAAATTTATTGTTTTATTTTTTCCGAGATCTGAGGCTCGATTTGTAGTAAGGGTAAAATCACTGTTAATAAAATACCCTTATTTCCACTAAAAATACTTATATTAATGTATACTTTGTCCACACATAAAATAGAAATAAATGGTAATTTCACCAACAAATATTTAATTTTATTTTATAGCTACCAGAGAATACTATCCTCTGTAAAAATAAATAGGAGGAACCATCCATGAAAAATAAGATCATAATCGTCCTAGTATTAATTACATATTTATTTAATGTGCCAATTTTTGCTCAAGCACAAGTAATTCATGAAGTTAGATCGGGTGATAGTTTAGATAAAATGTCTAAACAATATAATGTCAATCCTATTGAAATAGCTAAGTTAAATGGTTTAGCTAAAAATGCTCAACTTGTATTTGGCCAAGCCCTTCTCCTTCAGGGTTCAAATTATTATGTTCAACCAGGTGAAAGTTTATGGGAAATTGCATACCGCCATTCAGTTAGTGAAGAACAGTTAATACTTCATAATCAACTAAAAAGTAAAGTACTTGTCCCTGGACAACTGCTAAAAATTCCTCATTCTAAACAAAAAAACATTTGGACAGGTACTTATTTTGTTCCAAAAGACAAAAATGCAAATGCTTGGTTAATAAATAACTATAGCAGCACCCTATCAAGCTTATTTATTTTTGAATACCGCTCTGATTATGCAGGAAATATTATTGAGGTAGCTGAAAATGAAGCACATAAACTTGCATGGAAACAGGAATTAGCTCCTTACGCTACACTTTCGAACTTAAGTGAAAAAGGATTTGATCCTGATTTAACCCATCATTTAATAAGTAACCCTTGGAAAAGGAAAAATTTCATTAATAATATATATTCCTTATTACATACGCATGATTATAAAGGAGTAGTGATTGATTTTGAGCAAGTAAGACTTAAAGATCGTTCCAATTTAAATCAATTTATTAAAGAATTATCAGCAAAACTACATCATGTAGGAATGGAAGTATTAATGGCAGTCCCTCCTAAACAGGGAGATAAAATTCCATCTCACTCAACAGCATACGATTACAAGACTCTTGGCAAATACTTGGATAAGATGTTTTTAATGACGTATGATTGGCATTGGCCTGGTGGACCATCTGGTCCGATCGCTCCTATTAATAAAGTCGAAGAAACAATAAATTATGCAATTACAGCAGTACCAAGGTCAAAACTAATGCTCGGTATCCCGCAATATGCCTATGATTGGACGATATCCGGAGAAAACAAAACTGGTAAGGCATATTCGACTCAACATGCAATTGATTTGTATGTAGGTTATGAAAGCCAAATTCATTACGATCAAAATGCTGCTGCTCCTTGGTTTCGCTATGTCGATAAACAAGGAACATTACATGAAGTATGGTTTGAAGATCCCCGAAGTCTCTTAAAGAAATTCCGACTTATTAAGGAATATAATTTAGCTGGAATGGGGTGTTGGCATTTAGGATTGACCATGCCTCAGACAGAAGAATTAGTTTTAGAAGAATTTAAAGTGAAATAAATTTAAAACATCTATTAGGGTGATAGAGAAAATATCACCCTGATAGTTTTTATGAAATGGGGTGTATTTAATGAATCAAATTGATTGTGACTTTTCACCACTAAAACAGCAAATAACAGATGGTCTTAGAAAAGTTTCTCTCGAAATTAACAAGGGATTAGACTCTTTACAAAATGAAAACTACTGTCTTTTAGGAAAACTTGAAGACATTAAAGAAAATCTTGAGCAAATTGAAACTATTGCAGCATCTTTTTATTTAAATTGTTATTTATCCCCTTATACGGACAAATATTTAGAATTATCAGCTTGTATTCAACATCTTTCACATCAAAGACATGGTGCATTAATTGCAATAGAACGTAAAAATTCACTGGATGATTTAATCAAACCTGGAACTCCTATAGGAGCTACTTTAACATCTTCCATATTAGAATCAATTTTTTTCCCTGGAAATCCTCTCCATGACGGAGCAGTACTAGTACGTAATAATCAAGTATTTTCTGCAGCAAATGTTTTACCTTTAACCAGTAGAGTCATACGTGAAAAAAAACTTGGTACTCGTCACCGAGCTGCATTAGGCTTAACAGAAAAAAGTGATGCACTTGTTCTTGTTGTTTCTGAAGAATCAGGTAGAGTTTCTTTTGCTCTTGAGGGAAATCTGTACCCTATCATAACCACAAGCTCACTAATATAAATTGTTTTACATCATATATGTGTACCAATACTTTACTAAAACCGGTTACGTCAAATAACTTACCTTGAGTCTCCTTGTATTTCAATTTGTACTGTGAATTAATTCCCTTTTTTTAATGAATGCATTGGTGTATTTAAAAAGAGAGGCTGTCTTAAATGAACTATACCCCGAATAACGGACACCACTATAAAAGGTGCCCCATATTCGGGGTTTTTTGTACCTCTCAAAAAAATCCCGTTTATAATAAACTTAATGAATATGAACGGGGGATTATCTTAATGAGGAATTTATATACAGATTTTCAAATTAAGGAATTAGAAAAAAATCCAAATATAGTAAGTGTTTCAGAACGGACAATCACCTACAGTCCTGATTTTAAGATAAAAGCAGTACAGGAATATAAACAAGGGAAGTTACCTTCTCAGATCTTTATTGAAAATGGATTTGAATTAGAGATTATTGGCAAAAAGCAACCTAAACGTTGTCTCCAAAGATGGAGGGAAACCTATGATCGTTTTGGTGAGGAAGGGTTCCTTACGGAACGTCGTGGTAAGGGAAGTACAGGGAGACCATCCTCAAAATCCCTTTCTGTAGAGGAACAACTTAAGAAGGCAGAAGCTCGGATTAAATTCCTAGAGGCTGAGAATGATTTTTTAAAAAAGCTAGAAGAATTAGAAAGGCAGGCGTTGAAGAAGAAAAGATATTAACAAAGGCTGAAACGTTTTATTTGATTGAGAAGACAATTAGGGAACACCAGTTGAAGGGTTCTGTTACCTACCTATGCAAATTAGCAGGTGTAAGTCGTAGTGGCTATTATGACTGGCTAAAGTCTGCCTTATCACGGGAACTTCGAGAAGAGAAGGACGAATTAGATATAGAACTAATTAGGCATATCTTTATAAGTAAAAAGGAGAAGGTTGGAGCCCTTCAAATCAAAATGTTCTTGGAGAATGATTATTTAGCTGTGATGAACCACAAGAAGATTAGACGGTTGATGGCTAAATATAATCTAGTAGCCAAGATTAGAAGGACAAATCCTTATCGAAAAATAACAAGGGCGACTCAGGAACATCGTACCTGCCCCAATATCCTTAATCGTGAATTTAGCCAGGAAGAGCCAGGGAAAGTGTTACTTACGGATATTACCTATATTTATTATGGTAATGGACAGAAGGCTTATTTATCTTGCGTTAAAGATGGAACAACGAAAGAAATCCTAGCTTATTATTTATCGACTTCCTTGAAAATGGATATTGTACATAAGACACTGATAAAGTTAGAAAAAGCAGTAAATGGCTACTTCCATCCGGAAGCAATCTTACATTCAGATCAAGGGTTTCACTATACTCATCCTGAATTCCAGATGAAAGTAAAGAAATTAGGACTAACACAATCCATGTCCCGCAAGGGGAATTGTTGGGACAATGCCCCAATGGAAGGATTCTTTGGCCACTTCAAGGATTTGGCTGAGTTTAAAACGTGTGAAAGTATATCTGAAGTGAAAATAGAAATCGATAGAGTAATAGAGGATTATAACAACTACCGTTATCAATGGGGCTTAATGAAAATGACCCCGGCACAATACCGGGGTTACTTATTAGCAGCATAGGCACTTTTTTTAAACTGTCCGTAATGTGGGGCACAGTTCAAAATAAAGGGTCAGACCCTTTATTTAAGACAGCCTCTAATATATTACTGATTTGCTTTTTTCACCCACTCAGCAACTGTCACTGTACGTTTTGCTTGATGTTTAACTGCTGCTTTTACATCTTCAATCATTTTTCCATTCTGATCAACAGTAACACTTGTTCCATACGGATTTCCACCAGCTCCAAATGTTACTGGATCTGTATAACCCGGAGTAGCTACAATGGCTCCCCAATGATACATTGTAGTATAAAGTGATAAAAGTGTTGCCTCTTGCCCGCCATGTGGGTTTTGAGCAGAAGTCATTGCACTTACTACTTTATTTACAAGCTTTCCGTTAAACCATAGACCACCTGTTGTATCTAAGAATGATTTCAATTGTGAAGGCATATTTCCAAATCTTGTTGGTACACTAAAAATGATCGCATCGGCCCATTCTAAATCTCCAAGAGTTACTTCTGGAATACATGCTGCTTCTATTGAATGTTCTTTCCATACTGGATTTGATTCAATCGCTTCCTGTGGAGCTGTTTCTGGAACTTTTATTACTTTTACGTCAGCACCTGCTTCTCTTGCTCCCTCTTCAGCCCATTGTGCTAGTTGATAATTAGTACCGCCTGAACTGTAATAAATAATAGCTAATTTTACATTTGTCATTATTTTTTCTCCTTTAATGAGGACTCCTCGAGTAATTTGGATAAAAAACCCATTCGTTAACTAGTATTTAATTTATTTCGAATTTTATTCCTACTGCAAATACTATTGATATTACCTACTAAACCTCAAGCGAATTTATAATATAACTAAAATTAAAAGAGCTTACGATACCAGAGTGCCGCAGCCTCAACTTCATTATTAGTCAATTGATGTCCTTTGTTTTCCCAATGAAGTTCAACATTTGCATTCGCTTTTTCCAATAAGGTTTGGAGTTCAGTCGATTCCCTCGGTGAACAAATCGGATCATTTGTCCCAGCAGCTATAAACACGGACTTACCTGACAAATCAGGAAGCTCAATCCCTTTTCTGGGTACCATCGGATGATGAAGAATCGCACCCTTTAATGCATTTTGAAAGTGAAATAATAAACTAGCAGCTATATTGGCTCCATTTGAGTAGCCAATCGCAACAATATTTCCTCTGTCAAAATCATATTTTTCAGCTGCTTCATCAAGAAACTGATTCAATTCTTTTGTACGGTAGATTAGATCTTCTTCATCAAATACTCCTTCTGCTAATCGGCGGAAGAAACGAGGCATGCCATTTTCAAGGACATTTCCTCGTACACTTAATATCGAAGCTTCATCGTCAATTCTTCCAGCAAGCGGCAATAAATCTAATTCATTTCCACCAGTACCATGTAGTAATAATAAAGTTGTTTTTGCAGAATCCTTCCCTTTTTGAAAAATATGTTTCATTATTTATCCCCTTCCAAAACTCTGACCTCAATTGGAGGTAGGATCTCTTCTAATTCTTTTCGTTTTTCCTCGAACCATAAAGGTAACATGAGTTTTTCTCCAAGCTGATCTATTGGTTCATCAACAGTAAAACCAGGTGGGTCGGTCGCTATTTCAAAAAGAATGCCTCCTCCTTCATGGAAATAAACAGCTTTAAAGTAATTTCGATCGCGAATCTCTGTTGGAAAATACTCCTTGCTTTGAAGCAGGTTTCTCCATTTTAGGAGATCTTCTTCATCCTTGGCTCTCCAAGCGATATGGTGAATTGTTCCAGCCCCCATGAGTCCTCGTACTGAAGGAGTTAGCTTAATATCAATTGTATTTCCAAGCTGTGCTTCCGATTTAAATCTCAGAAAGCCATCCTCTTGGCCAATGCATTCGAATCCCATAACATTTTCAAGCACATTTGCTGTTTTATTAGGCTTTGCGGAAATTAACATCGCACCACCAAACCCTTTAATCGCAACGTCAGAGTGAATTTCTCCAAAACTCCAATGGTTGATTGGCCCTTCTTTTCGTTCGACTAGTTCTAGTTCGATACCGTCTGGATCTTGGAAGTTCAAATACTTTTCTCCAAAACGTGCTGACTGAAAGAATTTTACTTTAAATCTTTTCAAGCGACTCTCCCAAAATTGAATCGAATCTTTCGGAATAATAAAACTTATTCCACCAACTTGACCTGTACCAACGCGGCCTTTTAACTGTTTAGCCCAAGGGAAGAATGTAATGACAGTTCCCGGATGACCATTTTCATTTCCAAAATAAAGATGATATACTTCTGGACGATCAAAATTTATTGTTTTTTTAATAAGTCTTAACCCAAGCACCCCAGTATAGAAATCAATATTTCTTTGGGCATCGTTAACCATTGCAGTTATATGGTGAATACCTGCTGTTTTTTGCATCCTTTCTCCTCCAATTCACCAATGAGATTTTGTACCCTCTAAAAGTTAATCTAATTCTCTAACTTCAAACGGAAGGACAACTTGTTCAATCTGTTCTCGATGTGGTTCATATTGATTTGGCAGCATCAAATTTTTTCCCATCGTTTCATTTGATTCATCATGAGCAAACCCTGGTGGATCAGTTGCGATTTCAAAAAGAATTTCCCCATGCTCTCTAAAGTAAATCGCATTAAAATAGTTGCGATCCTGAACAGGTGTGACACCATAACCATAACCTTCAATATATTTTTTCCAATCTAGTTGATCTTGATCATCCTGAGCTCTCCAAGCAATATGGTGGACAGTTCCTACACCCATACGTCCACTGCCGATTGTAGTTAATTTTAAATCAATGATATTTCCTATATCACTAATAGAACGGAAGCGGATAAAATCTCCTTCTTTTCCTATTTGTTCAAGACCCATGATTTTTTCTAACAGTTCTGCTGTTTTTTCAGGTTGTTTTGATAATAATGTGGCGCCGCCAAATCCTTTTATAGCTACATCAGGTGTCACATCTCCAAATTGCCAAGTGTTCCCTTCTCCTTGTTCTCTTTCAACAATTTCCAAATGAAGTCCATGTGGATCATCAAATTCCAAGTACTGCTCGCCAAAGCGTTCCATTTTTGTAAAAGGAATAGTAAACTTTTCTAGTCTTTTCTCCCAAAATCCCATGGCTCCTGTAGGAACAACATATGATGTAACACCTACTTGACCATCACCAATTTTCCCTTGATAGGCATCAGCCCAAGGGAAAAATGTAATAATTGTTCCTGGTTTCCCGCCTTCATTGCCAAAATATAGATGATACGTACCTGGGTCATCAAAATTTACTGTTTTTTTCACTAAACGTAACCCTAAAACCCCCGCATAAAAATCAACATTCTCTTGTGGATGACCTACGATTGCCGTGATATGATGAATTCCCATTGTTTTTTTACTCATTGTCTTTCCCTCCGATTCTATTAATTTATTGTTAAATATATGAGATAAATTCACTAACTGGCTTGCGATATCCTCCTGGTTTTCTACTTTCTATTTTTCTTTTCCTAGTGTAATCATCATCACTACTTCGTTTTGTTCATCTATGTTAGCACCTTGGAACCTTCGTAATTTCAGGTACCTGCAAAAAAGCATTTTTATCGCCTATGATAACCACAGAAGAACTTGATACTTTATATTGTCCATTTACTGCCTTCTTTAATTTTTCTTTCGTTCCTAGGTCAATTACTGTTAAATAATTTGTATGTTGCAGATTAAATACTAAAGGTGCAAGTTTAATCAACTCAAAAATTTCATTACATTCTTCTTTTGTCAACATATGATTTGGAAGAAAATTGCTTGCAGAGCACCTTACTTTTATCAACTGTATAAAGTCTGCCCATCCTCTTGCTTTATCAATCTCGAATTCGAGATAATTTAGAATAAAAACGCATCCAACGCATATTGTCCAGGTCCGATTAATGCAATACCAATAGCTACTGCAAGCAAAGTCAAATTATACTCACAGCCATTTTGTGTAGACCATAATCCATTTGGACGATGTACTTTTACAATTGCGATTACCATTGTTGCCGCAATCATCATACCGGCAAGTGGTGTGAGAAGCCCTAACGTAAATAATATTCCCCCGATTAGTTCTGTTAATCCTGCAAGAAGTGCCATTGTCACTCCAGGTTTTAACCCAAGAGAATCCATCCAATTCCCTGTGCCTTTTAATCCATAACCGCCAAACCAACCAAATAGTTTCTGTGCACCATGTCCAATGAATAACACACCAATGACCAACCTAATTAGTAATAAACCGATACTTAACATCTTTATTCCTCCTCGTTTTTATCTTTTATCTCGAATTCGAGATAAAAACTTAAAAAATTATGATTCTACTCTTTTCTTTACTTTTTTCAGAAGTTTCACCAATGTATGTGACTCTTGATCTGTTAAATCACTAAACATGTTATCAATCAAATCACGATGTTTAGGAATGATTTTCTCCATTACAATTATTCCAGTTTCAGTTAAGAACACATGTATGACACGTCTATCATCAGGACAGGCCGTTCGTTTTACTAAATCTCTTTGTTCTAATTTATCAATAATATAAGTCATTGAACCACTAGAAATAAGGATACTGCTGCCAATCTGCTGAATCGTTTGCTTCCCCTTAAGATAAAGTACCTCTAAAACAGAGAATTCTGTAATACTTAGCTTATGATTGGTCATTTCCGTCTTCATTTGTTCCTGAATGGCTTTGGATGTTTGCATAAGCAACAGATAGGGCTCATTCGTACATTTTTCTTCCATTACAGTACCTCCTTTCTTAATAAAGAAATATCTCGAATTAAATTATCTTGAATATGAGATAATTTTAATACATTAATTCTTTTATGTCAATAATCATTCTATGATTGTGCTTTTTATTTGATTTTATTGTCACGAAATATGCTACTACTTTTAGACAAGTTGTTGAATAGAGATAATTCTAGACAAAAATGAGACCCTGCAATATGAGTGGGATCTGACGCTTTCAATTTTCAAATGGTTTAACTGGTGTTTATTTGTCCTTCATGAACCTTATGAAGGACCTTTTTCTAACCCGCTTCAGTTTCTTGCCCTTCGTCAGCCTTATGAAAGAGTATCTCTTAACAACACTGCGTCTTTTCCGTATTTTTTCTCCATCCAGTCACAGATTACAAAAAATGGGCAGAAATAACTGTTACTTATGATTTCTATCAATTAAAACAACATTCTTTTCCTGATCTAATGAGATAACAATATCGGACATATTGATAAACAAGCCATTTTCTACAACCCCTGGAAACATATTAAGCTTTTCTTCAAGTTCTTTTGTATGCAATGTATGTGAGATGTCACAGTCAAAAATGTAGTTGCCATTATCAGTCTTATAAGGCTTGCCCTCAAATAAACGAAGAATGGGATCGTTTCCGAGTTCACGGATATGTTTTTCTGTTAATTCTGCTCCAAACGGAACAACTTCGACCGGAAGCCGAAATGCTCCTAATTTTTCAACCATCTTGAAAGGGGTCGCGACTACAATAAATTTTTTCGCTGCTTTGGCAATTATTTTCTCTCTTAAGAGAGCTCCTCCACCACCTTTAATCAAGTCTAAATTAGTATCGACTTCATCGGCCCCATCAATAGCGACATCAATTTGCTCAATATCCTTAAAATTTGCCAGTGGAATCCCTGCCTTTTTAGCTAACTCCTCTGTTTGAACAGAGGTAGGAATTCCTTGAATGTTTAAACCTTCTTTCACTCGTTGTCCAAGTTTCATGATTGTATAATACACAGTAGATCCTGTGCCAAGCCCTACGACCATACCGTCTTCTACGAAGTCTGCTGCTTTTTCGCCAACTCGTTTTTTTTCATCCAAGTCTTTCATATTTCTCTCTCCTTTTCCCTTTCGATTTTCCTTAGCAATTCGTTTAGTATAGACCATTCAGTTAACTAAGATTATTATTTAGATTTGCATAGCTTTTTACCATTGTTGATGTTGAAAATTTTATTATATATTTATCACTTAGTTCTCTCTTTACTTTTTCTGTTAAGTTAGCACCTAGTTTATTATGCTCTTCTTCCATTTCAATACCATTTGGAATGAAAGATCAATCTCCTAATCCATCCATTCACCATATATCGTTACCCAATTCTTACAATTCCCCTTTTTTAACTCATTTGAAATCGGTATGTCTTCTAAATCAAAGTTACAACCGCAGTGATTACACCAAATAGGGTCTGCACCAATATCACCATCTACCTTTAATTCACGTGCTTGCTCACAAAAACATTCCATCATTATCTTCCATCACCTTCACTAAGATTGAAACGCCCTTAAAATAATCATTTTATAAAATATACGAAAAGAGAAATACTAAAACCGTTGCACTTAATTTAAGGAGGTACTTACATGTCTAAAGATAATCAAACACCATCACCACAAGTAGATCAAAAGAAATTACTTGATGACAAAGTAAAAGCCCTTAGGGAAAATAATTTTGAAGATGGTCATACTCGCAGGGTAACGCCTAATGGAGCAGATGGGCAGTAAGAATTGTACAGGGGTATTAAGTTTCCGCTATTAATTAGCCAGTAAACACTGAAATGGGACAAGTTCGTTTCCCTTGTCCCGTTTACTCATTTTTCTAACGTAATCGATTGTATGCTAATAAAAATTCGGTTTATTTTTTATCATTTTCTTCCTTAAATTCATTCATAATTATCGAATGAATGCCAATTCTGTATCAGCAAGTGCATCTTCTAACCAACGAGGATGCATGTTCAACAGATCATGCGGCAGGTCCTTTTGTCCAAAAAACTTAATTTCAAGTGATTCATTGGAATTACATCTAAGATCACCACCTGTAATGTTTGCAAGGAAACAAGTTGTGATAAAATGAACGACTTTTCCATTTGGATATGAAAACACTTGTGAATCAGGGTCAGAATAAACACCAATTAACTTTTTAATGCTTATATCTAAATTCGTTTCCTCTTTTACTTCCCTTATTGCTGCTTCAGCGACTGTTTCCCCTATTTCTATATGTCCTGATGGAATTCCCCAGCGTCTGACATCAGCTCTTTTTTGTAATAGGACTTTATTTTCTTCATTCAAAATAATGACCGCAACCGCTGCTTTTATTTCATCAATTTTTTCCATCCTATAAAACCTCCTTTAATAATAAAAAAGTCCGAAGGGAAAGATTTCAACGCATGACAAATACGCTGAACCTTTCCCCTCGGACCTTTTATGTCAATAGGTGCCTTCTACATGTGTAAAAGAGATAGCCCTCGGTCACAGTCCTATATAAATAGCGGAACCCTAGCTACAATTTTCCAGTTCAAATAATATCAACTTTTTAGTTACATCCTTATATTACAACGAAACTGGAATAAAATAAATGTAACAGTCACTATCCTAGCAATATTTTGAAAAACAATTGATCATGTTACACGTGCTTTTATAATAAGAAACTGAGGACTTTTCATAAGCCTTTCATATTTTTCCGGTTCGTGCCGTTTAAACGTTTTTGTTGGTTGTGGTTCAATTATCTCTTCAATGGAAAAATAGTGTAGTGTTTTGTTCACAATGTCGCTAAGTGGTCTTCGATAAAATGGAACTTCAAATAATTTCCCTTCTTTCGTCCATTTATCAAGTATCAATTCAGTTGAAAAATAATGAGGATCTTGGAGTAATTTAAGATCTGAAAAAGGATGATGTATTGAAAATAATAAGACACCCCCTGGTTTTAATATTCTTTTAAATTCACTGAAGATATGACTCCAATCCTTTATATAATGAAGAGTTAGTGAGCTTAATATGAAATCGAATGAATGATCTTCAAAGGGTAAATTCTTTTCCAAATCCAAACATAAAACCTTTGCCATATCTCCAACACGCCTTATTGTAGAATGAACCATTTCAGGACTGATATCAGTTGCCACAACATTCGCTCCTCTGTTTACCAACTGGAGAGTATACCATCCAGCAGCACAACCAGCATCAAGAACATGTTTATTTGTAAAGTCCTGTGGAAGTTCTTTTAACATTGATGGCCTTTCATATTCACTATTATATAAACTCATTGTGTCTACAGTATGTTCATATACACTTGCGAGTTGATTAAAGGTTGCTATTACTTTTTCTTTCATATTTCACCTCATTTTAGTTTGTAAATCTTCACATACTTTTAATCTACCGACCATTATATGAACTCCTTGTTGAAGGATACAAAACCTCTACAATAAATACGTTCCTGTATTATTTTTTTTAATGCTATTAAACCTTCAACTTGATAATTAAAATTGTAAAAAATGTAAAATTTAAAATCAAGGTAAATTTGTATTATGAAAAGGTCTTAATGTTAAATAAAGAGGGAGTCCTCAAAAGAAGACTCCCTTAAATTAGATAAGATTTTTAAATTCATATACATCAACTCAATGCTTCATTAAGAGTTTGTAACATCACATTATAATCTACCTTTTTTCCTGTCCACATTTCAATCGCAAGTGCATTTTGCAAGGCTAGCATCTTTTTACCATTTTGAGTCCGTGCCCCGTTTTCATGAGCTTGCTTTAGGATTTTCGTTTCTGAAGGATTATATATAATATCCGAAACGAAAGTACCTGGTTTCAAATGGCTTATGTTAATCGGTGATTTGTCCGTTTCAGGCCACATCCCAATAGATGTCGTTTGGATAATAATATCGTACTGAATATGCTTATTTTCTGCCTCAGCAAGGGATATTACGTTTGTGTTTTTTACATTTACACCTATATCTTTTAATATTTTAGCTTTTTCTTTCGTTCTATTAGCAATATCAATCTTTATATCTTTAAATTGTGACAACGTATAGTAAATAGATTGGGCTGCGCCTCCAGCACCAATAATAAGGATATGTTGATTTGATAAACTTTGTATCCCCATATCCTCTAATAATGCTTCTAGATGGGCTTTTCCATCAAAATTGTAACCTACATACTTTCCATCTATCATATGAACAATATTAACAGCCTTCGTTTTTTGAGCAGTTTGGTCGATTTCATCTAAATAAGGGATCACTTTTGCTTTAAAAGGAACTGTTACGATAAATCCCTTTATACCAAGAGTTTTCATTCCTTTAATAGCTGTCTCTAAGTCTTGATACTCTACGTGGAAAGCTTGAAAATGAGCATCAATATGATGGGATTGATAGGCTTTATTTTGTATCAAAGGTGATAAAGAATGCTCGATTGGGTTTCCGATTATTCCAAATAACTCGCTCATATAAAGTCCTCACTACATTAAAATTGTTCTTGATTCCAAACAACTAGCTTCATTTCTGTCATTTCTTCTATCGTATATTTTAGTCCTTCGCGTGCATTACCACTTTCTTTTACACCACCATATGGCATTTGGTCGACACGATACGTTGGAATATCATTAATCATTACACCACCGACTTCAAGCTGCTTTGAAGCATTCAGAGCTGTGTTTATGTCCTTTGTAAAGATTCCTGCCTGTAATCCATATTTTGAATCATTGATTTGACGAATACCCTCTTCTACATTTTCAATCGAATTAATCGTAACGATTGGCGCAAATACTTCTTGACAAGATACTTTAGAATGTGATTTTACATCAACAATAACAGTTGGTAGCAGTATATTCTTAACGATCTCACCGCCTGTTACGACCGTTCCACCCTCTTCAATAGCTTCATCAATCCATGCTTTCGCTCTTTCTATGTCATTTCTAGAAATCAGGGCTGAAAGATCTGTTTGTTCATCTAACGGATCGCCTAATATAAGTTTTTCCGTTGCCTCTTTAAACTTTTCCGTAAATGTCTCAAGCACATTTTCATGAACATAAATTCTTTGTAGCGAGATACAGACTTGTCCTTGGTTCGAAAAAGCACCTGTTACACATTTTGGAATGATCTTGTCTAAATCCATTCCCTCATCTATGATAAGACCAGCATTAGATCCAAGCTCTAATGCCACTTTCTTAAAACCCGCTTTATTTCTAATCCCCAGTCCTACTTCAGGACTTCCAGTAAAAGTAATCATGCTTACCTTATCACTTGTTACTAATCGATCTCCAACTAACCGTCCACTGCCTGTTACCACATTAAAAGCACCTTTTGGTAAGCCTGCTTCTTCCAATAATTCAGCAAGGAAAAAGGCTGATAATGGTGTTTGCGATGCAGGCTTTAGGACAATTGTATTTCCAGCAGCAATCGCCGGACCTACTTTATGAGCAACTAGATTCATCGGAAAATTAAATGGTGTAATCGCCGCCACTACACCAATCGGCTCTCTTAACGTATATCCAAGTCTGTTCCCGCCATTTTGCGCAGCATCCATAGGAATCATTTCACCATGAATGCGTTTTGCTTCTTCTGCTGCGAACTTATAAGTTTCAATCGTTCTGTCTACTTCTCCTAAAGAAAATTTTAATGGTTTTGCAGATTCCAATGAGATAATTTGCGCAGCCTTTATTCTGTTTTCTTTAAATAAAGTGACTAAGTTTTCTAGTATTTTAGCCTTTTCATAAGCCGTCAGCTTTGCCATAGATTCTCGATTATGATAAGCAGCATCGATCGCTGCATCCACTTGTTCTTCAGATGCTTGAGGAATCTCAGCAATTTTCTCTTCGGAATAAGGGGAAAATAAATCTGCATATTGTTCAGATTGAGTCCATTCACCATTAATATATAATTTCTTTCTCACTCCGTTTCGCACTCCTTCAATCTATTAATTTATCTTCCTAATACACCGCCATCTACAGGAATTAAAGTACCTGTTACATAATCAGAAGCAGGAGCAGCTAAGAATAATGCAACACCTGCAACATCTTGAGGCGTTCCCCATCTTTTAGCAGGAATTCTAGCTTCTACTTGCGGTCCTCTTACAGGATCATTCATAAGATCATCATTCATCGTCGTTAACATATAACCTGGTGCGATGGCATTGACCTGAATACCAAATTCAGCCCACTCATTTGATAAAGACTTTGTTAATTGTAAAACCGCACCTTTACTAGTCGAATAAGCAGCTGCATTGAAACCGCCTAGTACAGATAGAATGGATCCCATATTAATGATTTTTCCTGATTCCTGTTTTTTCATTTCTATAGCAGCTAATTTTGATAATTCAAAAACAGAGGTTACGTTTAATCCAAGAATTCGATCCCAGCTTTCAAGCGAAAACTCTAACGCAGGTTTTCTTTCGATTAAGCCAGCACTATTTATTAAAATATCAACTGTACCGCCTAATTTCTCTAAAGCTTCATTAAAAGATTGTCTTAAATTCCCTATATCTAATAAATTCCCTTTAATACCATGAACTTTCACATCATTGGCTTCTAATTTATTAGAAAGATTCAATACTTCATCTGAAATATCGATAACAGCTACTTCAACACCTGCTTGATGAAAAGCCTCTACCATTGAAAAGCCTAATCCTTGCGCACCACCTGTGATAATCGCTTTTTTCCCTTGTAAATCAAACATACATACACCTTCTTTTTAAGAATGAATACCCTTTTCAATAAGTGAATTGGCAGATTCCATTAAAACTTCAGAAAGAGATGGGTGTGGCTGCACCATTTGTGCAAGTTCATCAACTGTTCCTTCTAAGTACATATAAGCAGAGGATTGACTAATCATTTCCGTTACATGAGCACCTACCATGACCACTCCTACTATTTCCCCATATTTCTCATCTACCATCACTTTCGAAAATCCTTCTGTTTCACCTGCTGCTAAAGCTTTTCCATTACCAGAAAAAGAGTATTTATTTACTTTATACTTGATTCCTTTATCTTTTAGTTCAGCTTCACTCATTCCGACACTAGCCACTTGTGGGTTTGTATAAATACAGCGAGGCATTACTTTGTAATTCATCTTTTCTTTTTTCCCATCTAAATTTTCAACAGCCGTTAAGCCTTCAGCACTGGCAACATGTGCTAATTGCAGCCCACCAATCACATCACCTACTGCAAAATAATCTTTTTTACTTGTTTCTAAATAATTATTTACAGCAATATGTCTGCCGCTCAATTTAAGATTTAGATCTGAAACTGCAGAGAGATTCGGTTTACGGCCAACAGCTAATAGGATTTCAGCGGATGTTAACGATTCAAATTTACCTTTTTCAGAGGTTACATTGACAATCTTTCCACTATCATTTTCATTAATCGATATCACTTGATGTTTCGTTAATACTTTTATGCCCTTTTTCTTTAAGCTTTTCAGTAACTCCTTCGAAGCATCTTCATCCTCGGTTGGAATAATTCTTCCACCAAGCTCGACAATCGTTACTTCTGTATTTAAACTTGCAAAAATATTCGCAAATTCTACTCCGATCACCCCTCCACCGACAATGACAATCGATTTCGGGATCTCTGTTATGCTAAAGATCGTATCTGTTGTGTGATAGCTCACATTTTCAATTCCATCAATTGGCGGTACAACAGGTTGGCTGCCTGTGGCGATAATTATTTTTTCACCACTGATTTGTTGTGAGTCATTTTCTTGTTGAATTGTGACTTTTTTATCATCGTGGATCGTTCCGTAGCCTTTATAAACATCAATTTTTCCAGCGTTCAGCAAGTGTTCAATACCGCTTTGCAAAGTAGCAATGACTTGGTCTTTACGGGCAAGCATTTCGGTTAATGAAAAGCTCAAGCCTTCTGTTTTAATTCCCCAATTTTTTGCCTTCTGGATTCCTTCAATAATTTCTGCATGCTTTAATAGCGTTTTCGAAGGAATACAGCCTCTATTCAGGCATGTGCCGCCTAAATCAGCTGCTTCAACAAGTGCTGTCTTTTTTCCGTTTTTGGCAGCTCGAAGTGCCGCAACATAACCGCCTGGGCCGCCACCGACTATTACCACATCGTACGAGGTCATACTGTTACCACCTTATATCATTAATTTGAATGGATTTTCCAATGTATCTTTTAAATCAGTTAAGAATGCCGCCGCTGGAGCACCGTCAATAATACGGTGATCAAAAGATAAGCTTACGTTCATCATGGAACGAACCGCTACTTCACCATTGACAATGACTGGCTTTTCTTGGATACGCCCTACGCCTAAAATTGCTGCATTTGGAGCATTAATAATTGGTGTAAATCCATCAACAGCGTACATTCCTAAATTACTGATGGTAAATGTGCTGCCCTGCATATCATCAGGTGATAGCTTTCCATCGCGGGCTTGTTTGCCGATTGTTTTTGCTTCTCTTGTAATCACAGCAAGTCCTTTTTGATCCACATCTCTAAGCACAGGTACAACTAAACCATCTGACACTGCGACAGCCATCCCAATATGAATGTTCGAATGGTAGACGATTTCGTTCCCTTCCAATGAAATATTCAAGCCAGGGTGTTGCTTTAGGGCAAAGGCTGTCGCTTTCATCAATATGTCATTGAAAGATACTCTTAAGCCTTCTTCTTTTTCAATAACTGGTAATAAATCTTTTCGAAGAGCTACACATTTCGTCATATCGATTTCTGATAAAAGCGTGACATGTGGTGCAGTATAAGCACTGCTGGAAATCCGATCGGCAATGACTTTCCGCATGCCTTTAAATGGTACTCGTTTTTCAGCTTGAACAATTTGTTGAGTTTCATCTGTTTTAATGGAAGAGATTGAAACAATATCATCTTTCACAATTTTTCCGCGTGTGCCTGTTCCTGTCACTCCGTGAATATCAATCCCTTGATCGTCCGCCACCTTCTTCGCCAGCGGGGTAATTTTTTGACGAGGTCGTGCTAAATAATTCTCCACATCCATTTTTTGAATCCTTCCAAGTGGACCTGAGCCTGTAATCATTCTTAAATCAAGCTGATTGTCTTCCGCTAGCTTTCGAGCAGCAGGTGTTCTTCTGATTTTACTGCCAGTTTCTAGTTGTCTCGATTGAATCGTTGACTCTTCGGCCAACCCCGGTCTTTGTGCTTCCGCAGATTGAAGAGAAGCCGTTGGCGTCTGTTTTTCTAAGTCTTCTACTCGTTCATTTTCTTCCCCTAAATAAGCGATATTTTCATGGACTTTTACGACTGTTCCTGCATCATATAATGTTTTTAGTAAGACACCCGTTGTTTCTGCTTCAATTTCTAACACAATTTTATCTGTTTGAATCTCCGCAATTGGGTCTCCTTCTTCGACCGTTTCTCCAACTTGTACTAACCAAGAAACAATTGTTCCTTCTTCCATTGTTGCACCTAATTTAGGCATAACTACTTCCGTTGCCATCTTGACACCTCCTTACTTATTCATTAGCTTTCTGCATTCTTGAATAATGTCATTTACTTGTGGAACAGCGGCTTTTTCTAATTCTGGGTTATATGGAATTGGCGTAGGGACTCCACCTAAGCGTTTAATGGGAGCATCTAAATAATCAAATACTTCGCTTTCGGCAATCATGCTGGCAATTTCTGCCCCGTATCCGCCTCTTTTTACCGCTTCATAAACAACTAATACTCGGCTTGTTTTCTTAACAGATTGGAAAATCGTTTCTGTGTCTAATGGTACTAATGTACGAGGATCAATGACTTCGACACTGATTCCTTCTTTTTCAAGCTCTGCAGCTGCTTCAAGCGCACGATTGACCATGATAGCTGTTGCGATGATCGTGATATCTGTTCCTTCCTTTTTGATATCTGCAACACCTAATGGAATCTCATAATCCTCCTCTGGTACTTCTCCTTTTATGTTGTAAAGAAGCTTATGCTCATAAAACAAAACGGGATTGTCATCTTTAATCGCAGCCTTCATTAACCCTTTCGCATCATACGCATTTGAAGGTTGGACGACTTTTAGGCCAGGCACATGTGTCATCCATGCTTCTAAGCTTTGTGAATGCTGTGCCGCAAATCCAGCACCTGATCCACCTGGAAGTCTGACAACGACAGGAACCTTCGCTTTTCCTCCGAACATATAACGCATTTTTGCTGCTTGGTTGACGATGTTATCCATCGCAATCATCACGAAATCTGAAAACTGAATTTCTAAAATGGGCCTCATGCCTGTCATTGCTGCACCAACTGCACAACCGCTAATAGCAGCCTCAGATATAGGAGTATTTCTTACCCGTTCTGGTCCAAATTCTTCAATCATTCCATTTGTAAGTCCGAAAGCGCCTCCATAAATACCAATATCTTCTCCCATAATGAATACATCTTCATCTTTTCTCATCACTTGACTCATTGATTCTCTAATCGCTTCTAAATACGTCATATCTCTCATTTTCTCCATCACCTTTCCCTTAAGCGTAAATATCTGTTGTTAATGTTTCCAAATCTGGTGCTTTGCTGCTCTCAGCAAATTCAACCGCTTCATCCATTTCTGCTTGAACTCTATTACCTAATTCGATAAATTCTTCTTCTGTGATGATGTTCTCTTCGATCAACTGTTCTTTAAATAAGGCAATTGGATCTCTTTGTTTCTTCCATTCTTTTTCTTCATCTCTTGTTCGATATTTTCTCGCATCACTACGTGAGTGTCCTTCCCATCTGTACGTATGTGCCTCGATTAAAGAAGGACCTTCGCCGTTTCTCGCTCTTTCTACTGCTCTTTCTGTTGCTTCTACAACCTTTAAAATTTCATTGCCATTAATTGTTTCACTTTGAATGCCGTATGCAGCACCGCGATCTGCGATATTTTCAATATTCGTCATTTCTTTGATCCAACCTGACATACCATACAAATTATTTTCGCAGAAGAAAATAACCGGTAGCTTCCAAACGGATGCTAGATTAAGTGATTCATGGAAAGCGCCCTCATTCGAAGCTCCGTCTCCGAAGAAACATAAAACGACATATCCTAAGTCTTTCATTTTTGATGTTAAGGCAGCACCTGTTCCTAAAGGTAAACCAGCGGCGACAATCCCATTTGCACCAAGATTCCCTATATCTAAGTCGGCAATATGCATCGATCCACCTTTGCCTTTACAGTAACCTGTTTCTTTCCCAAGTAATTCAGCCATCATTTTCTTAACATCTGTTCCTTTTGCAATACTATGGCCATGTCCTCGGTGGGTGCTTGTAATTTTATCTTCCTTTGTTAATGGCACACATGCCCCAACGGCTGTTGCTTCCTGCCCAATACATAAATGCATCGTTCCGTGGATTTTCCCTTGTTGATAGAGCTTCTTCAATGTTTCCTCAAAACTTCTAATAACCATCATGTCATATAACATCGTTTTTAATTTTTCAGGTGAAAAAGAAGAATTTTTGATTTTTATTAAGTTAGACATAATTTACCTCCTAAAGGGTTAAATAACAAAAATTGTTCTATCTATCTTTTATATTGCAAGTTCCGTGCCAACTTATAAAACGCTTACTTAACTGATAATTTCTACTTTTCTATCAAAATATGATGTATACTTGAGAAAGCATGATGCAAAAATTCATCATTTTTAATAGTGATGCAAGGAGGTAGAGATATGGAGAACCTGCTATCGAAAATAAACATCATTGGAGTCTTCATTTTAAATAAACAAGGTGATATCTTGTTTTCGAATTCTATTGCCCAAAAATATAACTATTATTTTGAAAGTATTATTGAGTCAACCTTAAAAGGTGCTAAATCTTTCAGCCTAGTAACATATCCAGCGGAAGTAACGACTTTTCCATATAATCAAAAAATTGTTGTTTTAATTAACCCATTACATGAATTAGTTAGATTAAAAAAAGAAAAAGAATCCTTACAAAACTTAAGAAATGAATTAAATGAAGTCATTAATTCCTCCTTTGACGGTATCGTTATTTCTGATAGAGATGGGATGATCATCCATCAAAACCCTTCTTATGAGAAAATTTCAGGTTTATCTGCAAAGGATTGTATCGGCCGCAGTCTAAAAGAGCTTGAAGATGAAGGGGTCATTGATGCTTCCGCTTCTTTAAAGGCTTTAAAAGAAAATAGAGAAGTCACGATTCTTCAAAAAATTAATACAGGGGCTACTGTCCTCGTTTCGGCTGCTCCAATTCGCAATAAAAATGGCGATATTATCAAAATCGTTAATAATGTCCGAGATTTGACTCATTTAAAAACGCTTGAGTCTGAAATTCAGCAATTAGAAAAGCAAAATCAACAAATTCATCAGGAATTAGAGCTACTAAAAGAACAAAATGATCCAAAGCTCTCCATCATTGCCAATTCAGATGTCATGAAGGATGTTTTAGACCGGGCATTAAGAGTAGCCCAAATCGATTCTGGCGTCCTCATTCAAGGTGCTTCAGGGGTTGGTAAGGAGAAAATCGTCGAATTAATCCATCGCCGCAGCTTTAGAAAGGATCATCCTTTAATAAAAATTAATTGTGGTGCTATACCGGAATCATTATTAGAATCAGAGTTATTCGGCTATGAATCTGGGTCCTTTACAGGAGCAAATCAAAAAGGAAAAGCAGGCTTATTTGAAGCAGCACATCACGGCACCATCTTTTTAGATGAAATCGGTGAAATGCCGCTTCAACTACAGGTGAAATTGTTACGTGTCTTACAAGAGCATGAAATCACTCGAGTTGGAGGTACAAAAGCGATTCCTGTTGATATTCGAATTATCGCTGCAACACATCGTGATTTATCAGAAATGATCGCAGATGGGAAATTTAGGGAGGATTTATATTATCGCTTAAATATTATTCCAATCAAGATTCCTCCTTTGAAAGAAAGAAAAGATGACGTTATTCCACTAATCTATCATTTCTTAAATCGCATTAATCAAAAATATGGCATTAACCGAAAGTTTACAAATGATGCGTTAAATGCCTTTACTAATTATGATTGGCCAGGCAACGTTCGTGAATTACAAAATATCGTCGAGCGAATTGCGTTAATGAGTCTCAATCCCGAAATAGATCTCAATGATTTGCAAAAAGAATTACAGTTTCATGATGATCTAAAATTGAACGTAACTACCTCACAAGTTGAGGATTCTGTTAATGATTTAGGCCCATTAAAAGATCGTATCGAATCCTATGAAGCAAAAATTATTAGAGATACAGTTAAAAATTTTCCAAGTATCAGGAGAGCGGCAACAGCACTAAAAGTTGACCAGTCAACACTCGTAAGAAAAATGCAAAAGTATCAAATTGAAAAATAAAAACGAGTATCGCCATTTTAGCGGCGATACTCGTTTTTTCATCATCCTCCGATTAAATTTGGAAGAAATAATGTAATCGAAGGAACGTAAGTAATGATTAATAACACAACTAGCAAGGCGACAAATATGATTCCTACATATTTAAAAGTCTTTTCAAACTGGATACCTGCTATATTACTACCAATAAATAAATTGATTCCTAGAGGCGGCGTAATTAATCCTAAACTTAAATTCAAGCAAATGATCATTCCGAAGTGAATCGGATCAATACCTAAAGGAATAACAATCGGAAGTAATAATGGGACGAATATTAATACTGCCGCTACTGTTTCCATAAACATACCGACAATTAATAAGAAAATATTAATTAATAGTAAGATAATAAAAGGATTTGTTGTCCAGCTCGCGATCGTATCAGCCAAAAATTGCGGAATTCTCTCAATTGATAATACTTGCCCGAAAAATGATGCTGCACTGACAAAGATTAAGACAGAACCTGATGTACGAGCTGATGTCAAAAAGATTTCTAGTATGCTTTTTAAATTAATTTCCTTATAGAAGAAAGTACAAATGATTAAACTATATACGACGGCAACAACTGCTGCTTCAGTTGGCGTTACAATTCCGCCATATATCCCGCCGAGTATTAAAACAGGAGCTAACAGCGCCCATTTTGCTTCATTTAACGATCTCCAAAAGCCTACCTTTTCGGTTTCAGCTACTGATGTGGCTGTTTCTAAAACGGTCGTTTTGTCTAAAACGCCAAACCCTTCTTTTTTACAAATAATATAGTTGACGATGATTAACGCAACCGCAACTAAAATACCCGGAACAATCCCTGCAATAAATAAATCACTAATGGATGCATTTGCCATGACTGCATAAAGAATAAAGACGATACTTGGCGGAACGATTGGCCCTAATGCCCCTGCACTCGCTGATATCGATGCTGCATAACCAGGAGAATAGCCGCTCTTTAACATATAAGGAATAATAATCGCACCAATACTTGCTACTGTTGCTGCACCCGATCCTGAAATTGCCGCAAAAATAAAACTGGCAATAATTGCAATAATCCCTAAGCTTCCTGTTAAAGAACCGATAAAACTTTGAATAAAGTCAACTAATCTTCTAGCCATGCCTCCCCTGCTCATAATATCACCAGCTAGAATGAAAAACGGAATTGCTATTAAAGGAAATGAATCCATCGAGCTAAATGACGTCTGTATAAATAACGTTAATGGAACCGTTCCTTCAATTAATACAACTAAAAGACTTGCTGCAGCCAATGCGATGGCTATTGGAACATTAAAGAAAATCAAAACAATTAATATACCAAATAGCATTAATGTTATTGTACCCATGCAAACTCCCCTTTCCATCTTTTATTACCTATTTTGTTGACGCGGCTTCACGAGTTGAAATTTCTTTAAACACTTGCACTATTAACCTTAAGGTCATGCATAAATATCCTAGCGGAATACCTAAGTAAATAAAGCCTTTTGCAATTCCTAATGTTGGGGAATTTCCGCCAACCTCAAGCATTGTGAAAGAATACTCAAACCCAACGTAAGTAATCACAATGGAGAATGCCAGCCAAATGAGCAGCCCGATCTTTTGGATGATTGGTCGAACCTTTTTAGGAAAGATTGATAAGGCAACATCAACTGTTATATGAGATTTTGTAGCAGTTACATAAGCAGCACTAACAAACGTAAGCCAAATAAATAAATACCTTGTTAATTCTTCAATCCAAATAAATGATGATCCGAAAACATACCTTGCCACAACTTCTGTGAACATAAGGACGGTCATAATAGCCAGTAATAAAACGCAGAATAATCCTTCTAACCTTAAATCTACTTTTTCTTCATTCATTTCTCTCACCTCAAATTCTTATTTTGAGTTATGCTTGGTAATAGATTACTGTTTTCCTAGTATTTTTTGAGCCATTTCATAGTTTTCTTTGCCTACTTTATCAATATTCTTATCAATAGCCGGCTGAACAGCTTGTTTGTATAATTCTAATTCTTCTGGTGTTAACTCAACGATTTTAACTCCCGCTTCCTTCATACCTTTTAATGCATCCTTCTCGGCTTCAACCGCTAATTTTCTGGCATATTTGATTTGTTCCTCGGCTGCTTTATCTACTACCGCTTTTAAATCATCCGTTAAGCCATCATAAAAATCTTTATTCACCATCAAGATATGAGGTAATGGAAAATGTTTTGTAAGTGTTAGATGATTCGCTGCTTCATAAAACTTATCACCATAAATTAATGGTGTTGTTGTTTGGACACCATCAATCGTACCTTGTTGCAGAGAAGTAAAGATTTCTCCGTATGATATTGGTGTAGGATTTGCGCCCATTGCAGAAATAGTCCCTGATTGAAGTGGTGTTGTTGTACTTCTAATTTTTAAGCCTTCTAAATCAGATGGTTCTCTTACCTCTTTTTTGTTATTAGCGATAGCAAATGTACCGATACTAAAAGCCCCTAAATAATAGGCATTTGAATTTTCTTCAAGATCGCTTTTTAATATTCGTCCATATTCACCATCTGTTAATTTATACATGTCTTCTTCACTAGAAAATAGGAACGGTACGTCAAAAATATTATAAGAAGGTCCCTGTGAATTACTTGCCACAACGAAAGCAGCATTGGTTACAACGTCTAATACACCAGTCTGGAGCATTTCATATTCCATATCCTCAGAAGCTGTCAATGTTCCATTGCTATAAATTTGAACTTCAATTTGTCCGTTACTTTCTTTCTCAGCAACTTCTTTGAACTTTTCATAGCCAATATTTAAAAAGTTGTCAGCTGATACCAAATTTGCCATTCTTATCACAACTTTTTCACCGTCAGCACCGACTGTTCCAGCTTGCTGCCCAGCACTACATCCTGAAAGAATCAATACAGTTGCCATTAACGCTGCGAAAACTAATTTTAATTTTCTCACGCAAACTCCCTCCTTTATCTACCTAGAAAACCGCCATCAACTGGAATCATAACTCCATTAATATAATCTGATTTATTCGAAGCAAGGAATTGCACCGTTCCTGCAAGTTCTTCTGGATTACCAAAACGGCCAGCAGGGATACGACTTACCAATGATGCAAATCTTTCTTTATCTTCAATAATGAAACGATTTAGTTCTGTATTGTAATAACCTGGAGCTATTGCATTTACATTAATCCCATCTCTTGCCCATTCGTTTGATAAGGATTTCGTTAATTGTGCAACAGCCCCTTTGCTAGTGGAATAAGCAGATGCATTAAATCCCCCTTGTGTAGCAAGGACTGATGCAATATTGATAATTTTTCCTTTTCCTCTTTTTTTCATTTCCTGAGCTGCAAGTCTACATAACTGGAAGACAGCTGTTACATTTACACCTAATATTCTCTGAAAATCCTCAACTGGCAAATCAACAGCTGGCATTGGTTTATGGATTCCGGCATTATTAACCAAAATATCTAAATCACCGTCTAACAAATCAACAGCTTTTTTAAACACATAATTGATCTGCGCTTGATCAGATAAATCGGCATGTAGACCTACAACTTGAAAATCTTTTTTTCTTAAATCTTCTACTACTTGTTGCAAATTTGGAGAAATATCTAAAATACAAACCTTTATACCATATTCACAAAGTCCTTGAGCCATTGCTAAACCTAATCCTTGTGCTGCACCAGTTACAATTGCCCTTTTACCATGTAAATCTTCCATTTTTTCACGCCTTTCTTTGTATTCGCTTACATTATTGTTTTAAATTTTTGTTTTACTTTTTTCCATTAATTCAATAATATAGCCATCAGGATCAAGCATATAAACAGCCTTTGATCCTTTATTTGCACCAGCTGTAATATTGGCTACTTTTTTAGATTTAAATTTAATTCCTTTCGCTGTTAATTCTTCAAACATAGCATCTAAATTTTCAACCCTTAAACAGATATGCCCTGTTCCATAATCACAAGATCGTGCACTTCCTGAATATGTATCAATGCCTACATATTCTAGTATTTCAATTACATGACCGCCAGGAATTTGAACAAAAGCTATTTTAATCTCTTGTAATCCAGGAATCTCTACAATATCAAAAATATAGTCGCTCTTAGCAACTTGGGTTGATAATAGCTCAAAACCTAATATGTTTACATAAAAATCAAGTGCATTTTCTAAACTTTTAACGGTTATGCCACTATGAATAAACCCAACTACTTTCCCCTTGCTCATTTTCATCCCTCACATTTAAAATTTATTGTTGATATTATCAGTATTGCAAGATCCGTGCCAGCTCTTCCCCCCTAGAAAATACTATAAAATCTTTTCTATACATTGTTTTGTGATGCATTTTTACATTATTGATGCAATAATAACACAAAAAATTCTATATATTTTATATCATTACTGGTCTTAACTCACTCAATTCCTATCATTCTAATTCTCTGGTTCACTTCTAATCTATATGATTTAATAAAGGCATGTTCGTGAGATCTTCCAGTAATAATTCACAAAAAATGACAGAATACTTTTAAAAAACAGCTTAAAGTTATATAATACTTGCTTTAGAAAATTAGTTGAGTTTGCTATTTCATTGTGCTCAAAATTGTGTTAAGAATTCAAGAAACCTGGCTGACAATAAGATATTGGTGAGATCATTCTTTTAAAAGTTTGTTGCACCTAAAAAAGCGCTGATAAATTCAGCGCTTTCATCACAAGGAAACTAAAAATGGCACTAAAACTATAGAAAATTTTAAAAGCGTTTCTATTATTTCAGAAATGCGGCTTCGCTTGACTAATAAATAAATAATTCACTTAAATTCTTCCTCTGATAGCACTTGCAATCCATGCCTTCTAAATAAAGCAGAAGTAACTCCATTTCCAGCTATTTTCTTCTCCTTAAACTCACCATTGTAAATCATTGAACTGCCGCATGATGGGCTATTTTCCTTAAGAACAACTATTGTTGCATTTAGTTTTTCAGCTTTTTCTAATGCAGCATATGCTCCCTTTATGTAAAGTTCTGTTACATCATTACCAGACTTTTCCACCACTTTAGCCTTTCCATCCAGTACATCATCACCGTCACCACCTATTATTTCAGCAGGCTCCCTTGGTGTTGAAAAACCACCTAGCAATTCAGGACAGATCGTAACGGCTTTATTCTCTCTAACTAATTTACTTATTTTATTATCTAAGCTATGTGTACCGTTATACCTTACTTCTAACCCAGCTAAACAGGAACTGACTAATATCATAAAATAACACCTCACATAATAGATCATGCAAAACTACTTTTTATTTAAATCACGTAAAACTCCTTGAATTTCATCATCAGCTTCGACTTTCAACCTTCGGTCGAGTTCATGCACATAGAAGATTGATACATTTTTAACTTCATAATAATGATAGGAAACGAGGTTTGCAGCTGCGGTTTTCGTAAGAAACTCTTCCAGAGCCTTTTCCCTTTCCTTCGTTGAATCATAGATATATATAAATAACTTCTTCCCAGTCAATTCATAAGAGGAGGGTTTGACACTATTAAGCTTCTTTCCCAAAATGCTTTGATCACTAGCTTTGCTTTCTTTTAGTGACAATTGCTGTTTTTCAAAAGATGCTAACACTTCTTCCAAAGTTATTGCATCGGAATTTGCTGTTTGGCAAGCAGTTAATAACATGATGATTGATATAACCATGAAGGAAACTTTATTCATTTAAACGCCTCCTTCTAATTAACGTATTAACTTCAATTGTACTTACTTGTATATTAACATTTTTTGTTAATGTTATCTGCCTTGTATTTAACGAGAAACATTTATTGTGCATCTGTCCAAAAAGAATGGTTTCGTTATGATTACAATGATGAGTTTTAAAGATGACCTTGAATAAGTACACGAGTAGGATTGGTGCTTTCACGTAAAGGGGACAGTATATATATCTGTTAACTCAAAGTCCCTCCAATATTTCGCGCAGATGTACTTAAGACATCTAACTAACATGAACAAGAAAAGCATTACTCGCGATGAAGTAATGCTTTTCTAAAGTTGTATGAAACAGAAGAATCATCAAGTCTATTTCACGTAATGTTTTTTAAAATCCGGATGAATAGAAAATTTGTGACGTAAATGGATGAGGTTTTCCCCAAAACTTTCTTCCAAAATATCTCTATGTTTCTCCATAATTTCCAACAGATACAAATCATGAATCATGACCTCTGTAATAGGCATGACTAACCCTATATGCATTGTCCATGCTGCGCGACTATCTTTCCCCAACGAGACAATCCCTGCTACTACTTCTGAATCATCTCCACTAAATACAAGCCATCGGCCCTCATATTCTTCTGTAATTTCACGACTCATATCATGGAGGTAAACATTAGCACAATCAGAGACAATTTCCCCATAAGCAATAATCGTGACAATGACACCTCTATTTGCTGCATTTCTTAGTTCAAATTCCAATTCACTGAAATCCTCTTTCCAAATTTCTAAGAGAATTCTTTTTTTTGCAGAGCAAATACAAGCTTTCACCTTTTCGAGTATTTCACTGCGCCCTGTAATATTCCAGATATTTTCACGGTCATTTGAAGAACGTTCGAAATTCTCAAAAAGATGTTCTGCCTGTTCAAAATTCTCTTCTGCTTTTTTTCGGCGATTTTTAATGAGTTCCTTTGCAGGAACAGGAGTATATTGTGGTGTGTTTCCTGGACTAACCAAAATATCTCCGCGCATGGCGAGACTATCCAAAACTTCATATATTTTTGAACGTGGTACACCGGAATTTTTTGCGGCTGCATAGCCTGTTAATGGCGATTCTTCCAATAATGCAAGATATGCTTTCGCTTCATATTCGGTAAAATTAAGATTTTTTAATGTTCCTAAAATGTTTTCTTTCATAAATCCTCCAACACCACATTTAGTCGCTACCTTTGTAACGAATATTTTAGCAATTTCTATTGATTTTTTTCAAGTGATTTTGGTAAAATCATCTAGGTAGTTACTAAGGTAGTCACTATTAATCGAGATATTCTATTTGAATGATTAGGGCTGCCAAAATTGTATTTGAAGGGAGAAATCGTATGGATAGTCTACTAACATACATATCAATCGCTGCAATGATGGTTATAATACCAGGAGCAGATACTATGCTGCTTATCAAAAACACACTTAGCTATGGTACAAAGGCTGGTCGTTATACGGTTCTCGGGATGGCAACGGGACTTTCTTTTTGGACACTTATTGCGATTCTTGGCTTATCCGTTGTCATTGCAAAGTCTGTTATTCTTTTCAGTACAATCAAATACTTGGGAGCCGCATACTTAATTTATTTAGGTATAAAAAGCTTTTTTACTAAAAGCGTGTTTTCATTAGAGGAAATTCATGCTCATGCTAACACACCTACATCTATTTCAAATAGGCATAATAAAGATTCCTTTATGCAAGCTTTTCTTAGTAACACTCTAAATCCAAAGACTGTTTTGGTTTATATAACAATCATGCCTCAATTTATTAATTTGAACGAAAATGTCAATCAGCAATTGATTGTATTAGCATTCATTCTTACTTTACTCGCTGTAGGTTGGTTTCTTCTCCTTGTTTATCTAATAGATTATGCAAAAAAATGGTTGAAGAACTCAAAATTCCAAAGGGCCTTCCAAAAATCAACTGGCTTAATTTTAGTAGGCTTTGGTATTAAAACAGGAATTTAATTACATTAACTATCGCATCAAATTTGACTTTCTCCGTTCAGAAAATTGAACGGATTTTTCTTTTTGGCTGTTTTCGCATACTTTGATGCTATTTACCAAGTAATGTGGTTTGGTTGATTACAGCGAGAGATGCACGATGACCGCGGGCGGGCGGTGAGCATCCTCGACTTAAACGCCTGCGGGGTCTCACCTGTCCCGCTGCTCCCGCAGGAGTCTCGCAAGCTGCTCCAATCAACCTTAAATAGTTTTCGTTTTAAAAACAACAATCTTTACGAAAATAGCCTTCTTTTTTCATTTGTTTCTAACGGACAAATAAGCTAACTTTTTTCCGTTAGAACAATGCTGTTCCCTTTGCATTTGTTAGATTTAATCAATTAGTTCCAAAACCATACTACTTGGTATCGTGATTACTTTTGCATGTAAAGGACAAAAAACAAATATAGTGATAATAATATTCCTAAAATAAATTGTTCCATGTAACACTTCTTACAATCCCTCTGGTAATTTCCCCTCTTATTGTCCCAATATTGATCGCTTTATCTACAATAACCCGCTCCGTTCGTCCAAGTCTGAATAATAAGAAGATATTCCAGGGATAATAGATGGTGAAAATTAGTATTGGAGGCTAACCTGGTGAAGTCAAACAAAAGACAACAAAATAATAAAATAAATAGTAAGGAACAGCTTGTACAAAATAAAGCGAATAATTCACAGATAAAAGAAAGTGAAACTGCCCAAAAAGACGGTTTTCGCTATGATTACAATGATAATATTTAAAGAAGACATAGTATCATAATTTAGTAATTAGAAAGCGGTATGACTTCAATTTACAAATAATAAAAGACCGTTAAGAAGGAATTTCTTAACGGTCTTTTATTAGAATTCAAACACCACCAGGTCGTTGTCAAAATTTATACAAAAACAGCTTGTTGTTGTTCTACTGCTAGGGTTAATAGACGTTGTTTGATATCTTCTACATTTACATTTTTTTGCGCAACGTCTGTTTCCATTGCAGCGTACGCAACAGTTGCTGCTACATATGCAGCAACTCTGCGGTCAAATGGATCTGGAATGACATAATCGGCATGTAGGTCTTCCTCTGAAATTAGTCCTGCGATCGCATGAACAGCTGCCAGTTTCATTTCTTCATTAATTTCTTTTGCTTGAACATCTAAAGCTCCACGGAAAATACCAGGAAATGCCAGAACGTTATTAACTTGGTTCGGAAAATCTGAACGCCCGGTTCCTATGACAAGTGCCCCCGCTTCTTTTGCTTCATCTGGCATTATTTCTGGGACCGGATTGGCCATCGCGAAAATGATTGGATCTTGATTCATCGAACGAACCATTTCTTTTGTGACAGCACCTGCGACTGATACTCCTACAAAAACATCAGCTCCGATAAGTGCATCTTCTAAACGGCCATGTTTTTGGTCTCTATTGGTTATAAGGGCCATTTCCTCTTTAAATGGATTCATTCCTTCTAAGCGACCTTCATGAATGATGCCTTTCGTATCACATAAAATGATATCTTTTACACCCATATGAAGAAGGAGCTTCACAATCGCCACTCCTGCAGACCCCGCTCCGTTTACGACAACACGGATATCTGCAATGCTTTTGTTTGCTAATTTTAAAGCGTTGAGTAACCCCGCAGCCGTTACAATCGCTGTGCCATGCTGGTCATCGTGGAAAATCGGGATGTTACAAGCTTTACGTAAGCGATCTTCAATGTCAAAGCATTGTGGTGCGGCAATGTCTTCTAAGTTCACTCCACCAAACGTCGGCTCTAACAATTTGACCGTTTCTACTATTTTATCCGGGTCCGTTGTATCTAGACAAATAGGGAACGCATCCACATCAGCAAATGCTTTGAATAACAACGCTTTCCCTTCCATGACAGGCATAGCCGCTTTCGGTCCGATATTGCCAAGACCAAGTACAGCTGTTCCGTCTGAGACAACCGCAACCAAATTCCCCTTCATCGTATACTCATACGCTTTGCTTTCATCGTGATAAATGTCCAAGCATGGTTCCGCTACACCAGGGGAATATGCAAGACTTAAATCTTTTGCATCGCGGACAGGAACTTTTGAATGAACACCTAATTTCCCCTGATTTTCCTTGTGCATTTTTATTGCTTCTTCACGTAATGTTGACATAGTATGTCTCTCCTTTTTTCAATGTTCAAAACTGCTCTTAGCTGCTGTTTTTCATCTATGTTTTTAACTTAATAACTTCATTAAGATTGTTGCTAAAATAACCGTAGAAGCACCCCCGAGTCTTGTCGCTACTTGGGCAAATGGCATTAATGACATACGGTTGGAAGCGGACAAAATCGCGACATCTCCTGTACCGCCTAACCCGCTGTGGCAGCCTGTTACAATCGCGGCATCTACCGGGTACATTTTCATGAATTTTCCGACAATATAACCTGTACCTACCATTGCGACTACGACAGCCGTACAAATCACTACATAAGCTGGCGTGACGATTTTTACTACATCTTCTAAAGGAATATAAAGGATTCCTAAACCGACCATGAGCGGCCATGTTAAGCTTGTAGACACAAATTTATACATATGATAAGCTCCCTGCTCCATTTTCGCAGGCATTAGTTGAAGGCACTTAACCAAAGTGGCAGCCACAATCATTAGGACTGGTCCTGGAATTCCTAGAAATTTATGGGCAAGTGCACCGAAAATGAAGAAACTGCAGGCAATCAGTAATCCAGCTCCCATTAGAGAAAAGTCGATCGGCTTTTTGATACTTGTTTCTTCTTTTATTCCGTCTCCGCCTTTTGTTTTGACTAATACACCGTTTCCTGTAAGGGCCGGTTTTCTTTCACCTAAGTTTTTCATTAATCCTGCACAAATGATCGCAACGATATTTCCGATAACTGCTGCTGGTATCATTTGTGATACGAATGATTCTGCAGACTCACCTAAAATTTGAGAGTATGCTAGTGATAACGGTAAAATCCCTTCACCAATACCTCCGCCAATAATCGGAACAACGATATAAAAGAATGTGTGCTTCATGTCATATCCAAAAAGGGCTCCTACTGAGACACCTGCGACAACAGAGGCAAGAGTACCGAGAATAAGCGGAATGAACATTCTTGAAAATCCTTGGATTAATACACTGCGGTTCATTCCAAGAATACTTCCAGCAACTAAACACGCAATGTACAAATAAAGAAAGTTAGACGTTTTCATTAATGTTGTCACCGCTTCCATTGCAGCGGGGTTTATCAAATTAAAAAATACGAGCATAGATGGGACTAACAGGGCTAAAATAGCAGGTCCTCCAATGTCTTTTAAAATAGGGATTTTCATGCCAAGGTCCCCAAGTAAAATACCCATCACCATGATTACCGCAAATCCTCCGATCATGTCTGGCGGCAGCTGATTATAGACTGATGCAGCATAAATAACCGCTGCTAGTACTAAATAAAGTGGTAAAGGTATGACCCCTACTTTCAGTTGATTGAACTTAGATAAAAAGCTTTTTTTCTCTTCCGTTACCCCCACATAGGGAAGCGTTTCCAACTTTTTCACTGGTTCCATATTATACAACCTCCTATTACTTGTACTCTTATATTAGTAGTTTTGTAGACACTTACATAGATTTTGTAACTTATGAAAGTGTTTTTGTAATTAAAAAAAGTAAGCAGCCAAGTTGGCTGCTTACAAATATTGTTTAATCACATTGCTTTTCGTTTCATTAAATTCATGTTGGTAAACCGGCCTGCCGATCGTTCCATAGATGACTTTTACGTCAAGAACACCGATATCTTTTAGGAATTTCAAGTATTTCCGAACCGATACCCTTGAAATACCTGTCCGACTTACGATGTCTTCTGTAGAAAACGGGGCTGTTTTGATGTCTAAGATCACAGTCCATATGATCTTTAATGTATCGATCGTCAGTCCTTTAGGCAATTCTTCAGGGAGACGTTTTTCTTCCTTACGCAAAATCTGTTGATCCAAATCCTCTTGATTGAGAACATGCTGATTTTGTATAAAAGCTGTCTTTTCCTGATAAGCGGCTAATGCCGTACTAAAACGTTCAAACTCAAAAGGCTTAATTAAATAATCGACCGCCCCTAGCCTTAATGCCTTTTGAATTCTTTCAATATCAGAAGCAGCTGAGATTACGATAACGTCAACCTTTTTTTCACTCTCCCGAATATATGAAAGCAAATCAAGTCCATGTTTTCCTGGCATAAAAATATCCAATAGTAATAAATCGACGCTCTGATTTTCTAATTCATCCATTGCCTGCTCCACTGTAAAACAGACAGTCGCTAGCTCAAAGCCCCCGATCTGTTCCAAATAACGCTTATTAAATTCAGCAACCATTGGATCATCTTCAACAATCATCACACGAATCATTTTGTATCACCTTTACTCTTATATGGAATGTAAACAACAAATGTTGTTCCTTGGCCTATTTTTGAAGAAATATCAAGATCTCCACCTAGTTTTTGCAGGCTCTCATTGACTAAATAGAGTCCATATCCCCTGTTCTCTCCCTTTGTAGAAAATCCTTTTTGAAGGATATGATTTTGTATCTGCTTGTCCATTCCTATACCTGTATCCTTTACCTCGACTGTCAAGATCTCATCTCCGAAGTCAAACTCTACTTCAATTTGTTTGATCGGGCTCTTTTGAACTGCTTCGAGTGCATTATCAATGAGATTTCCAATAATCGTTATTAACTCATGAGTAACACTTGTATCCTCTGGTTCAGGTAATTGAAACTCTGATGAAAACATAAGTTTCGCACCAGCTTCCCTTGCAAAACTTAGCTTACCAATTAAAAAACCAGCTAGTACAGGGTCTTTGATTTTTCTCGCAATAAAACCGATTTCGTTTTTACTGTTGTCGGAGATTTCACTAATATAAGCAGCCAGCTTATCATAATAACGCATATGCACCATACCAAGAATAACATGAAGCTTGTTCATAAATTCATGTGACTGTGCCCTGAGCGCTTCGGCATATAACCGAACACCAGTTAACTGTTCAGCTAGTTGACTAATTTCCGTTTTATCTCGAAAAGTTGCTACAGCGCCGACAATTTTGTTGTCAACAAGCACTGGAACACGATTGGCCAGCAACATAACGCCATTTAAGTTTTGTTCTTCATCCAACTGGACTTGGCCTGTTTCTAATACTCTACTTAATTTTGAAGTGACCATATAGGCATCAATCTTTTTTCCGACTGGATTTTCGTCTAAGCCTGCTTTCTGCAAAAGCCCTAAAGCTGTCTTATTAACAAGCGTTATCTTTGCATCCTGATCGACAGCAATAATTCCTTCGCGTACTGATTGTAACATGGCACTTCGTTCCTCGAGCAGTTTTGAAATCGCAAACGGTTCAAGACCAAATAAAATTTTCTTAATATATCGTGCTAAAACGACTGCTCCGACAATTCCTGTTAAAATGCCCAAAAGTGTTCCGATATAAATATCCCCGCGGCTTCTCTTAACAGCCTCATTGACCTTATCTAGTGAAATCCCCACCGCTACTGCTCCGATCTGCTTTCCGTCTGAATCGAATACTGGTGTGAAGGAGCGTAAAGAAACGCCTAATGTACCTTCTGAAATAGAAACATGCTCTTTTCCTTTTAAAACCACTTCTTCATCTCCCCCAACAAAACGCTTTCCTACCTTATTCGGATCGGGGTGGGATTTACGGATTCCCTCCATATCCATCACAACAACAAATTCGACATTTGTGACCGATTGGATCTCATTGGCAAAATTTTGAATATCTCTATCGTCTCCCTTCCCGCTCAACCCTTCGATTACAACTGGTGAATGCGCCATCATTCGCGCTGTATTTCCTGCTTTTTCAGACTGGGTGTCTTCAATGCTCTCAGCAACGGTTTGACTAATTAGTAAATCGGTTATTAACAGTGAAAGAGCTACAACTGCACACACAAAAATGGTAATGGTCGCCTGTAAACTCCATTTTCCCTTTTTCATCTTTTCTTTTCACCTCAAAAGTTCTAAAACGCTATTTTGCTTATGTAATAAATCATCCTCAAACAGATTGCATACGAACAAAAAGTGTACTCGTAAAACCGTGCAGTACACCTCTTCCCGTTACTAATAGTTTTGGTTTATAATCCTTGAATAACTACCTAATATCATAACTCATTTCGGCCCAAATGATAGTAGATTTGGTGAAATGAGTTATGATTTGTAAAAGTGAATCTTTTTGTTAAATTTCCACCTTTAATGCTAATTTCATACTAGAACGATCTTAATGAATTTCCTTAATATCAGCTAACCTAATTGTACATGACTTTTTCTGGTCATTTTTCACAAAAAGGGTTTGTAGCTGTAAATCAAGATTATACACATGTCCCTTGCATGTTTGCAGCAATCCGTTTTGATAATAAGTGATCGTAATGCAGCTTTTTTTGCTTAATTCTTTTAAGAACATCTCTTTTCTTCCTTTCTACTAAAATAGTTGGGCAGTTATATAAATAAATGGTTCACATCAACATCATCAAATTAGCTCTACTATATAAGTAAGCGTTGCCAATTTAGTCGGAAAAATTTTCGTATTAATCCTTGTCATAGCACCTTTACTTTTAGTTACTGCTAAATTCATGTTAAGTGAATCTTTAAACTTTCATGAAAGTTAGATGATCCAGAAAGCGTTTGCATTATTCACATACCCGGCACTTTCCTTCTATAACCATATCTTAATCATTTTTGAAGTAACTTCATAGATTACGTTACTTTTGTTCGTATTTTGTAATTAAAAAAAGTAAGCAATTCACTAATGAACTGCTTACCGTAGTATGAAGCAATCCTTAAAGATTGTTAAATATTTGTATTAAATTCAAATTCACCCTTCAAAGCATAAACTTTATTACCCTTGTTCAACTAATGAATGCTTTGCTTTCCCCAATAACTGAAGCAGCACCAGTAACGACAACTTTTTCCCCTTCACAGTAGCTACCTAAACAATTAGGTCGCATACTAAGAAAAATATCAGGTTAAATACTCCGCTTCTTTCAAATAATAAAAGAAAGAATATATTACTTCTCTATAACATTTACAAAAGAATGCTTTGAGTTTATTATTAACCTGTTCGTTTAAAAGCTACACGAAATTGATGAAGGATTTATATCGATAGAGATTATACCTTTATTATCAATCAAAAGCTAAAAATAAATCATAAAAGATGAGAAGGTGACTAAGATGATTGAGGTAAAAACCTCTCCACTAAGTGATGGAGAATTCAATAGAGGGGTATTCGCAACATGCGATATAGCAAAAGGGGAACTTATACATAAAGCACCTGTTATTCCTTATCCTAACGACCAACATAAACACATTGAGAAAACATTACTCGGTGATTACGTTTTTGAGTATGGGATAAACCATACAGCGATTCTTCTTGGTTATGGAATGCTGTTTAACCATTCGTATGAACCTAATGCAACGTATGATATTAATTTTGATAATCACACATTTGATTACTATGCTTATAAAAATATAAAAGCAGGAGAAGAAATTCTAATCAACTATAATGGTGATGTCGATGACAAAGACCCGCTATGGTTTAATAAAGACTAAAAAAGTATTGAGGATGTGCATTATGTTTTTATACCATCCTAAAAAGTAACACCCCTCTTAGAGTAAGCTAATATCTCATTGGGGGGTGTTGGTTAATTAACTAACCTGAACGGAGATAATAAAGATAAGTGTCACTTCTATAAGAAAGCTCCCGAATTCGTTCAACCCCTACCAGGCTAATGACACTCTGTATAGGAACTACTAGAGATTTACCCAAATCGTCAGTGTGAACTTTGTTCATTCGTGATGCTAACCAAAGAGCCAGGTGTCCTCCTGCTGAATGCCTAAGAATAACCAATCGAGAAAGGTCAAGCTGGAAACGATCATCTAAATTTGACAGATGATTTACAGCATCTATCACATCATGAAATGTACCTGTCCAGCCTCTTCCATCTTCTTCGACCCTCCGATCCTTCGATATTCAATATTCCATGCTGCATAACCACGACGAGTTAAGTCATTAACAATTGAATCATTTTCTTCGAGTCCATATTTCGCTTGCCAAAAATCTCAATGAATAGTAATCACTACGAGACACTTCCAGTAAACTCCGGAATACGCAATTCTCTAAATTGTGATGAGTGATCTCCATATGCTATTTGAATCGAAGAAACGGATGTCTTTTATAAACCTCTTTCTCTCTATAAGTTACTGACTTTTCATCACTTATATAGCTTCTATTCCTATTTCATTACTTCAACAAAAAAATATGTTAATCCATTTGGATCATAGCATCCTATTAAATAAAAAGGTGTCATTCAAAGCTTTTCTTCATAACTATCCGATTCTCATTCATTACATAGTTATTTTTTTCATAAAACGCTTGCGCAGGTCCTCTATTTGCAGTTAATAAGTAAAGACTATGTATATCTCTTTTCTTTAGTTCACCCTCTAAACAAAGAAGCAATTTTTTACCATATCCTTTACCTTGAATTATATTATTTATACAAAGTTCAGCCAAATAAAAAGTTAATCCTTTAGATGTTTTTTTACTATTACCTGCAATGAGACCAATTAAATGGTCATTTTCGTATAATAAAAACCCAAGGAATTTTGGTGTATGCAGTAAATCAGTAAGTCTTTCCTTAGTAGTTTGATATGTCCAGGTTTCATTCCACGGCTCACAATTAAAAACGTTTATATAGAGTTCGATACATGGTTCCAATTTATCAATTGTCATAGGTACAATTGTTTCTGACACGATAAACTCTCCTTTCACCATAATAAGATAGAAAAGAACCTTTGGACTTATAGATTCCAAAGGCTTTCATTCTTGATTCTTCTACTTTTCTTCCCTAATAACCAGCAAAACTCCACTAAGAATTAAGATTGAACCTATCCAAAACGTTCCACCTATGTTTTCTCCTAACAAAAGCCATCCAAGTATTGTTCCAACTAAAGGTTGAAAAAAGAAAAATAAACCTCCACTTGAAGCATTCAGCAATTGTAATCCACGATTCCAAAGGATAAATGCACAGGCAGTTGAAACGATTCCCAAATATAAAATTCCACCCCAAATTGACGGATGAGTTAGTTGAGAGAAATTAATTTCATCTAAACGTCCCAATACAAAAGGAGTCAGAATAATGATGGCAACTAAAATTGAGTAAGTTGTCACAACAATTGGAGAATAATGACTTGGAACACGTTTTAAAAGTACAGACATCAGTGCCCATGTTAATGCTGCAATAAGCAGCGAAATTCCACCTAGTTGGTTGGACATGTCAATTTGACCGTTTCCAACAATAAGGAATACTCCAGATGTAGCTAAACCAACAGATAGGCACTTTTTAAGGTTCAACCGTTCGTTAAGCAATAGCCTCGCAAAAAGAACCATAAATGCCGGTGTTGAAGAAGTAATGATTGCTCCCATTTGTGCCGTAGACAGGTTCGTACCTATTTCTTGAGTTACAATCGAAATCGTATTACCAACTATCCCAATAATGCTAATCAATAAGATATCACGTCTATGAATCCGCCATGACTGTTTTTTTACCAAGCCAATAATGAGCAAAGCGATAATAGCTACTAAATATCGCATCCAAACAAGTTCTAATGGCGGTATAACTGATACGACAACCTTAACAACAACGTACATACCACCCCAAATACTGGCGGCTAAAGCCAAATAGATCGAACCTAACAAAGTGTTTTTCATTTTTGCACCCTCCGTATTTAAGTCTAGGTCAATATAAATGCCCTAACGGAGAGAAGTAGTCACCTTACCTCCATTATGGGCGGAGAAGGGCTACAGGTACATCATTTTCAAATAATGGAATCCAAAGCATGTTTATTCACCTCTGTCACAGATTAAAGTATTGTTATTATAAGTGAACGCAGTAGAGTAGTAAACTAGTATTTAAATACCTTTTCATACAAGTCACTTGAAACTTGCTTATCTTAGAAAGGAATTAACCTTTTATTTTTATTGATGAAGAACATTCTTATCTTTGGCTAAACCATTTTCGAAGTTGGTTAACATGTGCTTGATGATACCTATTATGGTCTGCTATATGCCAGATCCCCCATCTGATAGTAGCTTCTTTTCCATTTTCATAATCAACTGTTTGATTTAATTGTTTATCTGTTAACTCGTAGCATAAATATTTAATCATGTCTATAATTTCATCATAATCATTAATAAGAATCTCTAGAGAAATACCATTAATTTGCGGTATTTGGTTGTTTTCATTTAACATTGGACCGTATTTCGCTTCAAGTTCTAAGGGCATATCCTCCCCCTTTATTCGAAACACCCAGTTGAGATCCACGTAAGCTAAATGCCTTAGTAATTGTGCAGTACTGTTGTATTTTTGATTAGGACCTTTATAATCTAATTCATCCTGTGTCATACCAGCAACAATCGATTTTAACCGATTATAATTCCCCTTCACCATTGAGTAAAGCATTCCTACAACAGGTTCCATTTCAGGCTCGCCTCTTACATCTAAAATCATTTACACACACCTCAGATCTTTATGCTGTATAGAATTTTAGGTTAGCTACATCTAACTTTAAAAAAACATGACATACTGAAGTATAACTGGCGATCCAAAATAAATTGGTTCTTCTTTTTCACTTAACTCCTAATAGAGCAACTGTCAATAACGTTAAACCTATACTTAATAATAAAGATATTCCCCAATGTCTCTTTTCTGTCATTTTAAGAAGTATATTTAAGACTGAGCTAATACAAATAAAAAGTAAAAATACAAATATAATCATAAAAAATTCCAAAGATACAATTCTCCTAACCTATGAATATAGGTAACACTTCTATCCACTTTATTTAAATAAGCAATAAAAGTTAAGAAACGACTGCTCTTATTAAGCTGTCTTTTGTCATGATGAAATTTCTATTCTCCAATTTGTTTCAATATTTTCCAGAATTCCCACCGACCACATCATCATCTGGTACATCCTTTGTTACGACTGCAACCAGAAGCAATCACAACATTATTCCCTATGTTAACTCCTGGATTTATGACCGTTCTACCGCCAATCCAGACATTATGACGAATATGTATTGGTTTTCCGTACTCTGCACCCGATATTCTTTCCTCTGTTACTTGGGTGAGTTGCTGTAAAGATATGTACATCTGGTGCGATAAAACAGTTATCACCCATGCGAATTTCACAAACATCTAAAAAGACACAATCAAAATTGGCATAGAAATTTTCACCAACGTGAATATTATAACCATAATCACAAACAAAACGTTGGTTCTATGTATAGACTTTCTCCTGTTGACCCAAACCGTTCTTTTAATTAATAGCCTACTATATAAAAAATCGTATAGTCATTATCATTTTCTATATTTTCTGCTAATATTTCTAATCCATATAACTGTGCTGCCCTTTTTGAAGCAATTGCTGCTGTATGTTTCTGCTTATTTTCAGCAATATATCTCGCACCTGCTGCTGTATTAAAATATTCTTCTAATGATACATTCATGTTACGAAGAAACATACTGCATTCCTGAAGGGCCTTTGGATGTGAACAGACGGTATTGACTGTTTTTATTTGCTCACCTTTTAAGGCCAATAAGCAATGATGGGTATGGAGCTTATAGGTTGATTTCACATTCCAATCCCCTGATTTCAATAGTTTCATCACCTCTGTTACATCACCAGAGTTTGATGTCTTTACAGGTACTGCCGCACAATCAGATCGTTTCTCTTTAACAGAGTTTAAAGCATCTTCAAAACTAGTACAGTACACTATTTTTATATCTTCGCTAAATGCTTTTTGTGCAGCCATTTCTGCAAAAGAACCTTCAATTCCACAAATAGATATGATCATTTAACAGCTATCCTTTTCATTTTTTCGATAAATTATATCAATCCGTTTTAACAATGCCGAAAAAGGATCAACATCTAAAAAACTATAATTCCTTCGTCATAAATACACTATTTATATCTTCAATATAATCTGAAAACGGCTTACAATAGTGAAATCCAAAACTAGCATATAATTTTTGAGCCGGTTCAAAAGCCTCCATTGAACCCGTTTCCAAACTAAGACGCTGATAGCCTCGCCGTTCTGCTTCTCCAATGATGTGTTCGAGCAGTCTCCTAGCAACACCCTTCCTTAAATGTAAGGAAGACGTTCGCATTGATTTTATTTCTCCATGTTGACGACCAAGCTCCTTAAGCGCTCCACAGCCAAGTAGTTCATCTTTTTCCCAAACACTCCAAAAAGTAATTTCCGGTTTTCTTAATTCATCAAGATTCAAGGCATGGATACTTTCTGGCGGGGAATGTTGGGACATACCGTGTAGATGTTCCCCAACTAATTGAGCCACTTCAGGTCCGGTTAAATCATCAATTTTAATATTCAAATGACATCCCTCCACACTATATTTTTTTAACACTAGTATATGTTTTCGTATAGTTATACTCAACTATTTACTGTTCTTCTGAAAAACTGCTTTATATCTAACTAAATTTACATAGTAAAATAGGACTAGATTCAATTAATTTATTTCGTAGAATACATTGACAATTTTCAGTCAATTACATATAATTCGATCAGCCGAATATAGGGGGATCTCCATGAATTTATCTCTAAATGATTATATAAGCATTTTCATTCATCAAACAGATTTAACCGTTACAAATTGTGTAAAAAGTAAATTAGCACCTTTCAATCTGGCACCGGAACAAAATCTTATTATGATGCTTCTTTGGGAAAAAGATGGAATGACTCAAAATGAAATAGCTGAAAAGCTTTTAAAAGATAAAACCAATATTGCAAGAATGGTTTCTAATTTGGAAAAGAAGGGGTTTATTAAAAGAGAGCCATGTGAAAAGGATCGGCGCTCTTTACACTTGTTCCTTACTAATAAAGGGAGAGAGCTAGGTCATAGAGTCATTCCTATTACAGAAGACCTTAACAAGCTAGTATGTGAAGGGATCACAGATGAAGAGTTAAGTGAAGTAAGAAGAATTCTTTCTAAGATTCAGGAAAATGTACAAAGGTAGTCCGTACATTTTCCTGAACAATAGTTGCTACACCAACTATATGTATGGTATTATGATCAAGGTTTGCATGCAACTCTACTAAAAAGTTGCTATAGCAACTTTTTAACTACATAATGGGGGAATTATATATGACAAATGTTTTATTTATTAAGGCAAATTCACGACCAATTGAACAAGCAGTAAGTGTTCAGCTTTATCAAGCTTTCCTTGAGAGCTATAAAGAATCTCATCCAGACGATACTATTACAGAGCTTGATTTATACAATGAGAATTTACCTTATTTAAATCCAGACATGATGAATGGAATGTTTAAATTAGGCAGAGGCTTAGAATTAACGGCTGATGAGAAAAAGGCAACAGATTTAATTAACAAATACTTGGACCAATTCCTTGCCGCAGATAAAATTGTTTTTGGATTCCCGCTTTGGAACTTCACGATCCCTGCTGTTCTGCATACTTATTTAGATTATCTAGGTCAAGCAGGTAAAACATTCCGTTATACAGCAGAAGGCCCTGTTGGATTATTACTCGATAAAAAAGTTGCAATATTAAACGCAAGAGGCGGCGTGTATTCTGAGGGACCTGCACAAAGCGTCGAGATGTCTGTTAACTATGTGCAAACGATTTTAAACTTTTGGGGTGTTACCGATCTTACAAAAGTAATTATCGAGGGACATCATCAATATCCTGATCGTGCTGAAGAAATTATTGAAGAAGGCATTAAGAAGGCAATGACAGCAGCGAACATATTCTAAGAGTTTATTTGCTTCAACCTATGACGAGCTACACATTGGTTATCCCAATGTGGCTCTTTTTTACATGTATAGAATAAGGATTTTTGAGCAAAATGAGGAACTGAATGAATACTATAAGTGGCTAATTTGAAATGAAAAAAATAAACACCTAAATTTCTCCTCAAGTCCTCTCCTTATATTAAAATTTCTCGAAATAAACACTGATCTCATTTTTTTAGCACAGAATTATTTAATAGGAATAGAATTTAGAAATATGAGAATAATTGAAATTGTTACTGATAGAATCAACGTTATTACTGGCATTTTAAAGTGCAACCGAATAAGAATAAACATTAGAATGTTAAACAAAAATGAGTCAAACAAAGTCCACCCATGGTGATATGTAAAAGTACCTGTTTTTAATAATATCCATTCATTTATTGTGTAAATAATAACCCACAATGCCGTCCACCAAAACGAGATAAAATGGTCACGTGGATACTTACCTATATAGATTAAAACAGTGCAAGCAAAAACAATAAACTCTCCCACTAAACAAATAAGTTCGTTTTTTAACGGCCATGTTGGCTCAAGCGTCCAAAGTCGATGTTGATATGAGACATAATAATAAAGAACGTCACCAAGAATGAAATAAAGGATCGTTGCATGATACTTGTTCCAATTTCTCCAGTCTCCCCAACGTAAAGCCGCAACTATCCAAGTACTAACTCCAATAATTTCCGCCATTTTTTCTCCCCTAATACAATAGGATTACAATCTATATAAAATAGTAATACCCACTAAGACGATGAGATACTAGTAATGAGTACTTTTTAACACCGCGCAAATGATTATTCTTATTGATCACTTTTTTATTTTCTGTAGGTCCATCATGTTTTAAAAATGAAAAAGATGAAGTTGATCTCCTGGTTATTTAGGGTCACCTCATCCTATTCAGGCTTTAATTTTGCTAATCCAGTCCCACTACCATTTGAATACCACACCCTAAAATGTTCGATGCTTTCTAATAAAAGACATTACTTTTCAAGAAAATATTTGGTACAATGAGTCATGGTATTTCAGCAATTTTCGTACAATTTGCATTTTTTATGTATAAGCCTGCAAAATCATTCGACAATCGCGTAATAGAATCTATTTATGATGGGAAGATATGTATGATTAAGTTTTTACTTAGGAAATCCGTTAAGCCGCTTTATATAGGAAATCAACTAATAGAATCTACACCATATCTCGCAATCGTTGTACCTAAATATAGCAGGTACCAACGTGACGAATTTTTAAGTGAATTTACAAGTATTGCTTATTCTCATGGACTAATAAAAAGAAAAAAACCAATACATGTGAATTATTGGTATGACGGACCACATGGTAATATGGGGTTACGATTGTGGGAAGATGGGGCGTATCATCACGCTAAAAATGGTGTCATTGGAATATCCAGGTTAAACATCCATCCTGATATCGATCCTAACCTATTATTCGACATTGTAAAAAGTGCAGTGAAAACCTTACTGGATAACAATAACATCGTCTTTTTCCTTCCAGCAGAACATGAAGAAAATTATGTAGAATTCTACCAAGATTTATTCCCGGAAGCTAAAAAGTTTATTATATGATTTTTTGAATACATTTTGTTTAACATGAATGTTGATAGTTGAGTCATTTACCATAGACTCCAAGCCATGATAAAAAGTCACGCCTGATCATACTCCTTCACTCCCTTTTTTTTCAAGCACAAAAATGCTCTACAACAAATTAAGTAGTAAGGCGTAAAAAGAACATTATGGAACGAAAGCGATCATTATTGAATAACTTCTATCATATGAAACTTAGTTTGTATTTATCTTTTTGATTGTTTCTTTTTGTAAAATGATATGAAATTTAATGCCCTTTTATCCTTAATACAAGGTTCTTTTCTTTTTACAAAAGCACCTGATTAATAGAATTTTAAAAATAGTACGGGATTATTTATATAGGATTGGAACCCCCAACAATATTTTAATCCAAAAAAAAGATCTGCATAAGCAACCTTTAATCTCGTATTCTAGCACCATTATTACTGCCTTATTACCTGCTTGAATCGCGCTTATCAAGATAGGAGTTACCTGTTTTTATGTGAAATTTATTCTACTTCTACAACTCCTTCTTTAACTTTTACTCTTCCTTTCACAATCCGCCTGTTATTCATTAAGTATTAGTTCACCTTCATACCTTATTATTTAGTTACAACACTGTTACATCCAATCAACTACTCGTAGGATTGATGATTTTATAAATAATTGTTAAAGAAGAAAACTAAAAAAAAGAGGTTCCAGTTTAAAAAACTCCTGTTACTCAATATCCTGATTTTAGAAGTATAAACAAAAAGACCTTTTGTTATAAAACATAAGGTCTTTTTGGATTTATTATATCATTCACCAAGGTCCACATTGTGATACACTTGCTGAACATCTTCTAAGTCTTCGATCGCATCAATCATTTTTTCGAATTGTGCTTGTGCATCTTCAGGAAGTGTTACTTCACTTTGTGCAAGCATCGTTAATTCTGCAACGGTAAATTCTGTGATCCCTGCATTTTTAAATGCCTCTTGTACAGCATGGAATTGGTCAGGTTCAGCATACACGATAACCGAATCATCTTCACCGATGATGTCACGTACTTCAACATCTGCTTCCATTAAGAGTTCAAGTACTTCATCTTCTGTCTTGCCTTCGATACCGATAACAGCTGTTGCATCAAACATATAAGAAACAGAGCCACTTACTCCCATATTTCCGCCGTTTTTACCGAATGCAGCACGAACTTCAGATGCTGTTCGATTTACATTATTTGTTAATGCATCAACAATGACCATTGATCCATTTGGCCCGAATCCTTCATAACGAAGCTCATCATAGTTTTCTTCAGAGCCGCCTTTTGCTTTTTCAATTGCGCGATCAATAATATGTTTAGGTACACTGTATGTTTTTGCACGCTCGAGAACAAATTTTAGCGCTTGATTTGATTCTGGATCTGGTTCTCCTTGCTTTGCTGCTACATAAATTTCACGTCCGAATTTTGCATAGATACGACTAGTATTTGCATCTTTAGACGCTTTTTTCTCTTTAATATTGTTCCACTTACGGCCCATATTAACACTCTCTTTCCACATTAAATCTATACTACTAATATGAAAAAACTTTCCGCACAATCCTAGAAAGCTTCCATTCATGAACTAAGATATATTATACCTCAAAAATAACATTTATTTAAGAGGGAAAAGAAGTCTAATACTGTGTGTATTTTTCCGGGAAAGGTAGAGTTTCGCTGATATATTCAGAATTTAGCTGATATATCCTTTATTTTCGCTGATATATATCTATTACAATCTCATATTCTATATTTGAACTAAAATGAACCACAGTTTAAACAAAAGAAAAAAGGCAGATCAGAATGACTGCCCAATTCCCCTTTTCTTACCTATTATTTAACTTTCATCCATTTTTTCTTGAGACTCTAATCTTGCTTTTTCTTTTAAATAATGTAAGTAGTTTGTTTTATCCTCAAGCTCTCGTTCTAAATAGCCGAGATAGGCAAAGAGGAGACTAATATCTTTTGATATTTCCCCTGTTTGATGGATATATTTCTCTCTTATTTTTCTAACTTCTTTTTTCACGATCCACCGCTCATTTTTATTGTCTATTTCAACGGTTTCAAAATGCTCTACATTTGTTTCTGGGATTAGCTCAATTCCCATAAAGCGTTTTATTGGATTTTCATCACTTTTATTGATGATATAGACGAATTTTTCAGATTCCAGTTCAGATAATGCATCAGGATGGATTTTAATTGATTTTGGAATCACATCCTGATTAACAATAAATTCCTTTAAGCGATCAACAACCTTCATACTTTTACCCCCATTTTTAAGCACTAAAGTTACATTAGTACAACCTATTCAATAGGAGCTGAAAAAAGTACAATCATCATCTCATTGGTTCTGATCAAAATGGATGACTTTATCGCAGAGTCTCTGCATTAACTTAGCTTCATGGCTTACGACTAGAATTCCCATTTCCCGTTCTTTTGCAATTTCAAGGACTGCATGCCAAATTTGAGCTTGTGTGATGGCGTCTAGCATTGTTGTCATTTCATCTGCGATTAAAAATCGAGTTTGCGGACCAAGTGCCCGAGCTACACAAAATCTTTGCAGCTCCCCGCCGGACAATTCATTGGGCCATCTTGATAACCATTCACGTTGTATCCCTAACGCATCTAAAATCTTAGCATCAGGCTGCCATCCTTCGTTTAATGTTTTTTCCATTTTCCATCGTGGATTGACGGCTTTCTCAGGATGCTGAAAAACTAATTGGACTGGGTGGTAGCCTTTATTAGAGATGGGTGCTCCATTTAACGTAACTATTCCCATTTTTGGAGTCAATAAACCAGCTAATACCCGACAAAAAGTGGTTTTCCCACAGCCGCTTGGACCAATTAAGCCGACGATCTCTCCTTGTTCTAATGTTACATTTATATTTTTAAATATCCATGGTTGTTTACCATAACGAAACGCTAAATCATGTGCTTTAAGTTGCATGAATACATCTCACCATCCCATTGCGTAGTGTTCTCATATCAGGTCGTGTGTTTCTGCAATCTGCTGAAGACATTTCACAGCGTGGTGCGAATAAACAACCTTGAGGCAAGTGACTTGGATGAGGACTTGTACCTTGTATTGGGATAAAATCATTTTGCGGAAGAGCTCTCCACAATGCCTTCGTATATGGATGGCGTAATGCTTCACCATTTCCTTGGAAATTTTCAACAGGTGCAATTTCAACTGTCGTACCTGCATAGAAAACGGCAATTTTATCGGCAATCGTTAGGGCTGATTCGATATCATGTGTAATAAGCATGACGGCACACCCTTTATCGGCAAATTCTCGAAAGCTTTGCAGGGCTTCAGCTATAACAACTGGATCAAGTCCAGGTGTCGGTTCATCAGCAATAATAACTGAAGCACCACTTACCATTGCTGTTGAAAGGAGTGTTCTTCGCGCCATACCGCCAGATAATTGAAAAGGATACATGTGTTCAACATTCGATTTTAAATGATAGCGTTCGAACACTTCTTTTTGTGCGGCCGCTTTATCCCCCTTCTTTGCGGATGTACGGACCTGTGCTCCGACACGCATAAGCGGATCTAGAAAATTAACGGATTGTGGAATTAACGCAATTTCTGTTCCTCTTAACTCACTTTGGCGCAAAGGAGTGAGCTTTTCACCGGCATATTTTATTACGCCACCCATCCTGGCATTTTCTGGCAAAATTCCTAAAATGGCATGTGCAAGCAAACTCTTACCAGATCCACTTGCACCCACTACTGCAAGAATCTCACCTTTTTCAATTGATACATTCAAACTAGAAATGACGTTACTAGTTTCTTGAATGAGACCTCTTTTATATTGTTTGAAAGATACAGATAAATTTTCTACTTCAAGGATAGGCATAATATCTCCTTTATATATGAAAAGCGTAAACGCCTGATAGCCTAGATTTGCATAAGATCTTTTTCTATCATGCACTCACACTTCCTTGTGCAATATTGTCGACTCATTTCTTATTCATGAGCCCTGTTTGGATCTGTTAAACTTCTTAGCTTTTCACCGATCACATCAAATGCACGTACAATCAATAGCAAACAAAGTCCTGGGAAAAAGGCAAGCCACCACATTCCTGATGACAAATATTTCATCGATTCTGAAAGAATGATGCCAATTGCTGGTTCATGTGGTGATAAGCCAAGACCTAAAAATGTGATCGCTGCTTCATGTAAAATCGCATGTGGAAACAGCAACAAAAATCCTACTACTATTTGTGGAACAATATGTGGGAAAATATGTTTAGTTGCTATCCACCAATTGGATCTCCCCATTTTTTTAGATAGTTGTACATACTCTGCAGTACGTATTTGCATAACCTCTGCACGAATAACACGTGCAAGACTTGGCCAATGTGTCAGTGCAATTCCAATGACAATCCCCTTAAATCCTCCTCCTAATGCAAATGAGATAAGAATAAGGGTGACAAGATGCGGCACACTTAGGAAAAGATCAATCAACCATGATACAATCCTGTCGGCCATTTTGCCCATCGTTGCTGCAATCATTCCTAAAAGCATGGCAATGAATGTACTCCCAAAAGCTCCAATTAAACCAACACCTATACTTAATGAAAGTCCCATGAATGTACGTGAGAACATATCTCTCCCTAACCAATCAGTACCAAAGGGATGATGAAGTGATGGGGAAGAATTTCGCTGTTTGAGATTTGTAGAAATACTTTCTTCATCAAGAAAAATACCTATTGCCACAACACTGATTAGAAAAATGACAGCAAGAACAGCAATGATTAATGACCTTTGCCGTTTATTAGAAAATTTAAGGGGTTGAATCATGATGATCCCACCTCCCTCATCCTCGGATCTAACAGACGATATAGCAAATCTGCGATTAAATTTCCTACAAAAACAAACATTGTACTAAAAAGAACTAAGCCTAGTAATAATGGCACATCGCCTCGCAGACCAGCTTCAACGGTTGCCTGTCCAAGTCCTGGATAGGAAAAGATTTGCTCAGCAAGAACCGCCCCTCCAAACAATTCACTAAAAGCTGTAAATTGCAAGGTGATGGCTGGTATGGCAATATTCCGCAACCCATGTCTCCAAAATAAGACAACTCCTCGTTCTCCCCTCGCTCTTGCAAACAGAACATAGTCACTAGCCATAACATCAATTAGCTTCTGTCTAGTATGAAGAGCCACATTTCCAACCCCGACAATACTTAACGTAACAGCTGGTAAAATGAGATGTTTGATTTGATCTCCTATCGTGACTTCTTCAGCTAGAACACCAGCTGGTACACCCAATCCGATTGGAAACCATCCTAGCCAAACAGCAAATACGATCAAAACTAAAAGTCCCATCCAGAATGTTGGAGTTGATGCGAGCGTATAACAATACCATTTAATGATTCGGTCAATCCACGTATCCTTTTTCATTGCTGAGACAACGCCTAAAGTAAATCCAATGACGCCAGATAAAATCCACGCAGTCAACATTAAAACAATCGAATGCATAAATCGTACACCGATGATTTCAGCAACAGGCTGGCGATAAATCATGGATGTTCCCATATCTCCTGAGAGCAAGGCAGTACACCAATTAATAAACTGCACCATAATTGGCTGATTTAATCCCCAATACTCAGCAATTTTCTCACGCTGCTCAGGTCCGACGTTCAACATATCAGCACCAATATAAGCTTGTATCGGATCAATCGGAGAGTTCTTTAGTAAAAGAAATGAAATGAAACAAATGGCAACTAATAAAGTTGCCATTCTTACTATTTTCAGCAAAAGAAAATTCACTAGCTCTCTCAACCTATTTTTATCCACCTTACTCAGTCCATTTCCATTCTTCAAGATTGTTTGTTACAGGCCAACCATGGCCGTGTGGCTGAATTCGCTGTTTCCCGATATCGAGACCATCTTTTACTAAGTACAAGTGGTCAATGTTCACTAACCATGCCCATGGAGTATCACCTTTTACACTTAAACCAGTCGTTCCATCCCACTGCGCTTTTTTCCAATACTCATTCGCTTCTTCTGAATCAGTAGAAGTTAGCGCTTTTTCAAAATATGCATCTACCTTATCATTTTTATAGAAACCAATATTATAATAATCTATCCCGGCAAATTTGCTGCTGTATATGTTATACATTTCATGCGGGTCATGGCTTCCCCATCCCATTAGTACAGCATTTGAATACATTTTCTGTTCGATCTTATCCCAGCTTGCGCCCTCTACTGTTATATTGATACCAAGTGGCTTCATCATATCTGCAACAGCTATAGCAAGGGATTGTCTGATCGCATCATCTGCTGGATAATATAAACTAAATTCAGCTTTCAAAGAACCTTTTTCTAAAATTCCGTCACCATCAGTATCCTTCCAGCCTGCATCTTCTAATAGTGTTTGTGCCCCCTCAACATCACCATCCTCAAAAACAGTCTCTGGATTCCACCAAGGTAAGTGATCAACTGAAGTATAGGCTTTTGACCCGTATCCTTCTAACACTCCGTCAATTAATGCTTGACGATCCACAGCAATATTTATTGCATGGCGAATCGCCGGATCAGCCGTTACATCATGGCCGATTGGGTAACCATCTTCTGTTTCTTCACCTGATTTTACATATGGAAAAACAATACCGCGATTATCGACTGATTTTACTGCCACAAGCCTCATCCCAGGTACTTCTTGTTTACTAAATGAAGCAGGGATTGCTGCAACATCAACTTCACCTGCTTGTGCAGCAGCAAAAGTAGCATCTTCTGTTAAAAATAAGAATGTTACCTTTTGAAAATATGGCTTCTTATCATAATATTCCGGATTAGCCTTTACAATAAGTTGCTGCCCTTTATCCCACTGTACAAGCTGATATGGACCTGAGCCGATCGGATTTTCTGCATAATCTTTTCCATAAGCATGTTTAGGGACAATGCCGGTGACAACTAATGAGTTAATAAATGTTGATTGTGCTTCTTTTAGCGTAAATGTTACCGTGTACTCATCAACCGCTTCAATTTTCTCTACGATCGAAAGGTCAACAACTGATCCATTATTCAAAGCTGTTTCAAATGTAAATTTTACATCTTCAGCTGTTAATGGATTACCATCAGAAAATTTCACATCATCTCGTAACTTAACAGTCCAAACCTTGCCATCCTCACTCACTTCATATCCTGTGGCAAGATCATTTACAATATTAAGATCATGATCTCTTTTTAATAATGTACTTTGAAATAATGGTGAACCATAACGTCCCCAACCTGTTGTCGGGTCAAAACCTGTTTCAGGCTCTCCTTCTATAGACAGGACGAGTTCATCCTTTTTCTTCTCTTCACTATTTGCATCTTTTTCACTAGATTGTTCCGGCTTTGATTGTGTACAGCCTGCTAACACAAACGAAAAAGCAATTGTCATAATTGCGATAAGACCCAAAACCTTCTTTTTCATGGAAACACTCCTTATTTTATGTATCTCTTAATGAAGTTTTATTAAACAATTATATTTTTTCAACAGGTGAAACAGTAAATTTCCCATATTCCACACCTTTTAGACTTGTTAATTTATTGCTAAGCTGTTGAATGTCTTTTCCTTTCCCTTTCACAACGATAATCTCAAGACAGCTATGATGATCGATATGAAAATGTGTTGTTGCCAGGATTAAATCATGCACACTATGTTGAATCGCTGTCATTTCTTCAAGCAAATTTCGTTGATGATGGTTATAGAATAATAGGATTGTTCCCGCAACAATTTGTTCATTACCTTCCCATGATTGCTGAATAAGCGCATCACGAACAAGATCACGTACTGCTTCAGAACGATTTTCATACCCTCTCTGTTTAACTAAATCATCAAACTTTTGCAATAAATGATTTTCCATTGAAACACCAAATCTTTTTAAAGTTGAATCTTGCACATTAAATCCACCTTTATCCCATTCTAGTAACACATTTTCCAGAAAACGTAGCACGATCATGCGTGCTTCATTCAATCATTTGACTTCTGCTAGATAAATGAAATCAAAACGTTAAAAACCATATATTTTCTATTATTCTCTTTATTATTAATCAAGCATATTCCCTATACAATAAACGGATGAAAAGTTTAAACAAGTTTGTTTAGAAGGGAGCTTACGTTCTCTCCCTACTCTGTAAAATAATCTTTATACGTTTTGCGAAGCCGTGGAATTTCAGATTCAAATTTACACAAGTGATGCTCCAGTAACTGGATCACTTCCTTCTCATCTTGACGCTTTAAGCCCTTAAATAGTTCACAATGCTCATCAACCAGGTTTTTAGTCATAACCAATTCTTTCATTGCTAAATACCGAAAACGATTCAGATACCCTCTCATATGGTAAACAACACCAAGTAATGTCTCATTACCTGTTAATTGAAGGATGCTACGATGGAAGGATTCATCCAATTGCAAAAACTGATAGTAATCCTGTTGTTCTGCTGCATCACTTTGAGCTTGTAGAATACGTTTTATTTCTTTTTCGGCAATCATATATTTCTCTGTATCATCCCAATTCCTTGCAACAAGACGAAAGGCACTACTTTCCAAGCTTAGCCGGATAAAGCCGCTTTCTTTCACTTTCGCTTCTGAAATATAAGCAATTTTTTTCGTGCGTTGAGGAAGAACATCTATCAATCCTTCAGCGATTAAAAGTTGAAATGCATCACGGATCGGAGTTCGACTGATATTAAATGCTGAGGCAATTTCACTTTCATAAATCGTTTGTCCTGGTTCAAATTGCAAGGTAATAATTGATTCACGTAGAGTTTTATAGGCTTGTTCACCTAAGTTCTGGGAAGTTGAACCAGAAGCAAAAAGAGACATTATCTTTCACCACCAACTATTTTACTATTATCACTTTCTCGAGTATACATGTATACGTGTATACACGTCAATAACGATCACGTGTTACTAGTTTTATATGTTTTTCTTGCCGGTTTTGAAAGAGGTAGGACGATGAGATGGGTTTATATAGAAGACGTGTATTTTAAGATGAAAGATTGCAGTGGATATTGATAGATTGAGATGGATACTAAAGAGTTGTTGCAAATTAATTTATTGTCTCGATGACGGAGTTTATGATGTCCATCTAAGACTTTCAGGCCTTCATAAGCTTGTTGATTAAAAGAACAATGGATATCTTGCCGCCATACCTTTAAAACGGTAACCTTCTAAAAAGCCAACAAAAAAACACTGATAAAAGTCAAAACCTTTTATCAGTATTTCTGTTCGTCCTGATCTACTTTTTTCCATACCTGCTCATATACTCTTTTCAAAGGAATTTGATGAAGCTTGGCAATTTCTTTACATTCTTCATACTCCGGCGCTCTTTGTACGAGTTGCCCTTCATAATATCCCTCCTTAACAGTAAGAGGACCCCACTCTGTTTCAATACGTTTAAATTTCCTCTCCAGTCGATGGACAGATAAGGGATAATAGCGGACACCTAATGTTGTCGTTTCTTTAAACAAGATTTCTTTCATTTTTGGCATTTTATCACGAGATGAAAGGAGTTGAAGTAAAACACCTGGTCGATTTTTTTTCATATAAATCGGGCTATAAAATACATCATTCGCCCCAGCTTCAAAAAGTAAATCCATGACATAACCGAGCCATTCTCCTGATACATCATCAAGATTCACCTCAAGCTTGACCATTTCATCATCAATATGTTCATCTTTATGAGGATGAGAAACCACTTGCATACTCCTCTCATTCAATTTAATCAGTTTTATTCAGATTTAAATTTAAGATTCTGGTAAATATTTGGTTAGATTGACTAAATTAATTTTATCAGCGGAATTTTCAATATATCAGTGAAATTCGATTTTTATCAGCGATATTCTCAATATATCAGCGAGATTCGATTTTTATCAGCGATATTCCCAAAATATCAGCGAATTGCCTCAAAATCTCATCCTAACACCTATTCACCAATGATGACACGAAGAACATTCGGACGATCTTTAAATGTTTTCGTTCCAGCTCCATATCCGATCGATTTGACTTCCATTGATGGAATGGTGCAAAATTCTTCTGCTAAAACAGCTGCAATCGCTGCTCCTGTTGGTGTTGTCAGTTCAAATCTTACATCGCTTTGTTCAATCGGAACACCTTTTAAAACTTCAAGTGTTGCTGGTGCTGGTACTGGATAAATTCCATGGTCGATATGTATTCTACCTGTACCTACAGGAATTGCTGACGATTTAACATGCTTTATGTCTAATTGATGAATTAAAATCGCAGCTCCGACAATATCAATAATCGAATCTACTGCACCTACTTCATGAAAATGAACTTTTTCTAATGGCAGACCATGAATATGCCCTTCCGCTTCACCAATTTTTCGAAAGATTCTCAAAGAAGTCTCTTTCACATCAGCTGCTAATTCTGATGATTCAATCATTTTGACAATATCACTGTATGATCGGTGATGATGGTGATGTCCATGGTGATGATCGTGCCCATGATGGTGGTCATGCTCATGATGGTGTTCGTGCTCATGATGGTGATCTTGCTTATGATGGTGATCTTGCTTATGATGATGATCATGCTCATGATGGTGTTCGTGCTCATGATGGTGATCGTGTTCATGATGATGATCGTGGTCATGCTCATGATGGTGATCGTGTTCATGATGATGATCGTGTTCATGATGATGATCGTGTTCATGTTGGTGATCATGTGCTAACAAAACATCGAACTTTGTACTTGTGATCCCATTCTTCACAATTTTTTTCCATGATAATTCATATTCATCTTCAAACTTTAATTTTTTTAATTCTTTTTCTAAAAGAGTAGGATCTGCACCTGCATCGATTAGGGCTCCAATGAACATGTCGCCGCTGATCCCTGAAAAACAATCAATATAAAGTGTTTTCATCCCTTTTCGGCTCCTTTTTTTGCTAAGTTATCAATTAATACAGCATTGTATGCTGCACCAAAGCCATTGTCGATGTTGACAACACTAATGCCTGATGCACACGAATTTAACATTGTCAGTAAAGCAGACAATCCATTGAAATTTGCGCCATATCCTACACTTGTCGGAACCGCAATGATTGGATGGGAAACGAGACCGCCAACTACACTTGGTAGAGCCCCTTCCATTCCCGCGACTACTACTGAGACGGTTGCCTGTTGAATTTCTTCAATATTATCTAGAAGTCGATGAATACCTGCGACACCAACATCATAGAAGCGTCGCACTTCACTGCCTAATGCTTGTGCAGTAACAGCCGCTTCTTCTGCTACTCGTAAATCGGATGTTCCTGCACAAACAATCGCAATGTATCCTTGGAAAGAATCTTTACTATTTTTCTGTTCCTTCCAAAATAGAATTTGTGCCGTCTCATTATAAATAAATTCAGGATATTCTTGCAGAATATAATCCGCTTTATCCTTTGAAATTCTTGTAACTAGTACATCATTCCCTTTTGATCTGATTGCTTTAATTATGGAGAGAATTTGAACATCTGTTTTCCCTTCTCCATAAATCACTTCAGGGAACCCTTGACGGTTTTTTCGATGATGATCAACTTTTGCAAACCCTAAATTTTCGTAGGTAGCTAATTTTTCTTTCGCTTCAGCTACACTTAATGAGCCCCTTTGTACTTGCTCCAAAATCTCTTCCATCATTGTTTTCACTCACCTTAATCGATCACGTTCGAAAAGAAAAACATTTGAACGATGTTTCTATTTTTTTACAAGGATCTTAGAAATACTTTGAAATGTCATTCGCTAGCATTTCATACTTATTAAAGATCTTTGAATAAATTTTATGATTTTCCATATTTGGTTTGACCGCCTCACCCATTAGCACATTCTTTTTAATATCTGCAAAAGAGTCTGCTTTACCAAGCGCGACTAAACCAGTCCAGGCAGCTGCCCATGCAGCACTATGATGACTTTCTGATACGTACACTTCTTTTCCAAAAACATCGGCAAGCATTTGTAACCATAATGAAGATCTTGATAATCCGCCATTTACAAAAATCTTCTCTGGCTCACCGGCTAACTCTTCCAACGCTTGTCCAATTTGATAGAGATTAAATGTGATTCCTTCTAAGACAGCACGAACAAAGTGTTCTTTTTTATGTGTAATGGACATACCAAAGAAATTTCCTTTTGCATGTTGATTCCATAGTGGTGCTCGCTCACCATTTATATATGGCAGAAAAATTAAACCATCGGCACCAGGTGCGACCTGCTCTGCTTCTGCCGTAAATTCATAGAAACTGCCTTGGTAGTTTAAAAGTTCTTTCAGCCATTGTAAAGCAATACCGCCATTATTAGTCGGTCCTCCAATTATAGAATAATCTTCGGTAAAAGCATAACTGAAAGTTTCTTGTTTGTCACTAATTCGAAAACCTTTTGTAAATTGGCGAATCGCTCCGCTTGTTCCAGCCGTAATGGCAACTTCCCCTGGAAGAATCGCACCAATACCTAAATTCGCTAATTGTCCATCAGCTGCACCGATCACAATCGGCATATCATTTGAGATCCCCATGTTTTTGGCAACATCTTTATTAATTCCAGTTAACACCTCAGTTGGTGGAACAATTTTCGATAGCTGTTCTTTTGTAACTCCTGCAAGCTCTAGTATTTCATCATCCCATTGAAATGTGTTTGCATTAAATAATCCAGTTGCTGCTGCCATTGAATAATCAATGACACATAGGCCAAACCATTTTTGAAGGATATATTCTTTGATAGATAAGAAATAATTTGCTTTAAGATATGGTTCATATTCTACTTCTTTCATCCATAACAATTTAGATAATGGTGACATCGGGTGATTTGGCAATCCCGTTCTTGCATAAAGTTCAAATCCATTTGTTTCTTTTAGTTTCTCTGCTTGTTCGCTGCTTCTACCATCAGACCAAATTAATGCTTGTGATAAAGGCTCACCGTTCTCATCCACACAGATGAGTGAATGCATGGCTGCAGAAATCCCGATTGTTAAAAGTTTATGTTTTTCAATTTTTGCTTCATCTATAGCGTCTCTAATTGCTTGTACAGCATATTGTTCAATCTCAACAGGATTTTGTTCTACCCATCCTTGTTGTGGGTAATGTGACGTTATCATTTTCTCTGTCTCTGTTATCACTTTACCGTTCACATTAAAAACAACTGCCTTAACACTCGTTGTCCCAAGATCAAGGCCAATAATAAATTCTCTCGTCATGATAATCATCCTTTACAACTAATTGAAGAATAGGGGGTTATATTGAAGTATTATTTTACGTAGAAAAAGCCTTGGAGGTACCCCCAAGCCTTTTTTTATCCTACGAAAGAAACTTATTCATACTGCCGCTCTTATACCCTATTAAATCTAATGTTACATATTTGTACCCATAGTTCGCAAGTTCTTTTGATATGGCATCATGATTTTCCAATATGATTTTCATATCATTTGGTTCCACTTCGATTCTTGCAATTTCTTGATGTGTTCGAACGCGAACTTGGCGAATATGAAGCGACTTTAAATATGCTTCTGCTTTTTCAACTTTCGTTAGCTTTTCAATAGTAATTTGTTCACCATAAGCAATTCGAGAAGATAAACAAGCAAAGGAAGGTTTATTCCATGTTGGTAAATCAAATTCACGGGAAAGTTCTCTTATTTCATCTTTAAATAAATTAGCTTCTTGTAGTGGACCTCGGATTCCCCTCTCCTTAGCAGCTTTCATTCCCGGGCGAAATTCATTCATATCATCAGCGATAACCCCGTAAACCACATTGTGAAATCCAACATTTTCCATAACAGGGATTAAATGTTCAAATAAACTGCTTTTACAAAAATAGCATCGATTTTTATCATTTTCTGTATAACCTGGAATCGCTAATTCAGAGGTCTCGATGACACGGTGTTTTGCCCCGATTTTCTTTGCTAATTCTTTTGCTTCAAGCAATTCACTTGAAGGATAGGTTTCAGAATCAGCTGTAACGGCTAACACCCGATCTGCACCTAATGTATCAACAGCAGCCTTTAATAAGAATGTACTGTCTACACCACCAGAAAAAGCTACAACTACTGAGTTCATTTCTCGGAGAATTGACACTAACTTCTGATATTTTTCGTTTATCATTTGCCCTCTCCTTTCCAAATGGTGATTGACCTATGTCTCTATAGGTTCTGTACCCTAACTTGGTTGTTTCATCAAGTTGCCCAAATTCTCCTTTAAGGTAAGTCACCTAGTCAGTCACCTGCTCAGTCATCGTTAGATTGTCATGCTTCCAAATCCGCCGTCTACACGAATAAGAGCTCCTGTTACAAAGCTTGATGCCTTATCTGAAGCAAGCCATACTGCTGCACCTTGTAATTCTTCAGCCTCACCAAAACGTTTCATTGGCGTGTGGTTCATAATTGACTCAATACGAGCATCGTCTAAAATTTTACGATTTTGTTCTGCAGGGAAGAATCCTGGAATAATCGCATTTACACGTATTCCGTATGGAGCTAATTCTCTTGCTAAATATTGTGTTACGCTGTTTACACCTGCTTTTGAGACAGAGTAAGTGAATACTCTAGATAATGGAGTTGTTGATGAAACAGATGAAATATTAATAATGCTTCCTTTTGTTCCTTTATCAATCATTTTCTTTGCAAAGATTTGGTTAACAACTACCGTTCCTTTTAAGTTTACATCCATGATATCGTCATATTCATCCATTTCAAGCTCTAAAAATGGTGTTGTGCTGTTTTTTCCTGGTAAATTTAATAACACTTCAAAAGATCCTGACCATTTTTCAATATCTTCTGCTACTTTTACAACATCTTCACGAGTACTAACGTCTGCCTTGAATGCTTTTGCAGTACCCCCTTCAGCTTCAATTTCTTGGACAACTTTTTCAGCTTTTTCAAGATTGCGTCCAATAATCGCAATTTTTGCACCGTGTCCTGCTAACCCTTTACAGATTGCAGCTCCTAATGTACTATTCCCACCAAATGCAACGACAGTTTTTCCTGTTAAATCAAATAAATTCATGATGTTAATCCCCCTCAAATTAGTTAGCAAATTTCATATAAAAATAATCTTCAGTAATTGGCTAAATATAAAGCTTTATGCTAAATTTCCATTTTCATCAAAACTAGGTAGAGCTAATTCTGAAATTTGTTCTAAACTTGGATGTTGTTTTACATGATCAAGTAATGCTTCAGATACTTCGATTTCACTTATTTCTAACGTATTTTTAATGCGAACCATTTTTACTTTTGTAAAGTCTAAAATATTACATGTTTTAATGGCAGCTTTTATCGCATCATGGTCATTTGGTAACGTTGTTGCGATTTTAGTTGGTGCTACAACGGTTGATGTTAACCCATTCGCATACGTAACTTCACGGTCCATTTTGTCAACAAGGCGCTGTGTCGTAAAATCTGCTGTTCCTACTCCATTTGCATTACCTTCCGTCTGTGGAGTTAAATCAAGGACAACCATTTTATTAACGTCCGGACCACCAGTTGCATATGGTGTCGGATAGCGTCCTGTGATATTTGGATCCATTCCATCACCGCTGATATTTTTACCAATTTGATCAATGACAAGAACATCTAGTTGCTCGAAGAAAAGTTTAGGCAGTAATTGTTTTGCTTGATCTTGTAGATCTGGTTCTTTTTCTTCAATTTCCTCAACAGGAAGTACCTCAACACGAGCGATTTTATCAAAAGCATTTTCCAATGTCGCTACTCCAAACAAAATCGGCGATTTTTCCATCATGACTTTCGCCATTGCCGGGACATTTTCAGCCATATATTTAAATCCTAATTGATGGGTTACTTCAGCACCTCTTTGCTTACCTAAACCAATCGCGATCATCTTCATAATTCCGCTCTCTACAGGTCCGCGAAAAGCTGTATGAGGCTTAATACGATTAAGGACAACAATTCCATCAGCTTCAGAAGCAAATTTGTCGATATAAACAGGTAATCCGTTCGGTAATTCATCGAGCTTGACAACTTCCATCGATGAGCGAATTTCTGCTCCAACACTTTCTTCTGTAACACCAAGATGGTGTAAAACCTCTTTTTGTCCTTCAGCTGTTGCACCGCCATGGCTTCCCATACTTGGTACGATAAATGGAGTTGCTCCTAATTCCTTAATAAAATCAACTGTGATTTTCGTCAGTTCTGGAAGTTTATCTAAACCGCGGCTTCCAACTGCGATTGCAATTTCCATACCTGGCTTAACCTTTTGTTTAATGGCATCTTGGTGCAATTTTTCTTTTAAGACTTGCTCTAGATTTTCAATCTTTGTATTATCAAAATTTTGTTTAACCTTAGCCATCTTAGGTAGTGGAATGTCTTTAATCAAATCTTGAAGAATACCCATCAGCAAAATTCACTCCTTTGAAAATAGTAAAGAATGTATATCGTTCTTTATCAGTTTTGGTTTTAATGTTCATGTACAGCGCCTAGCCCCTCGGGGTCTTAAGCCACTCATGAATTGAAGGCAAAGAACACCTTCTATTCATGATCGTCTTAATCCTGTCGAGGCTGTACTAGGCGCTTCCGCTTTTCTTTGGCTAACTGCAGGTGCCATCGGCTCGAGACATAAGTCAATTCGTCTTGCCTTATGTTATTCGCCGATTAGCAGGCACCTTCCGTTTTTCTTGTCTAGCTGCAGCGCCTAGCCCCTCGGGGTCTTAAGCCACTCATGAATTGAAGGCAAAGAACGCCTTCTATTCATGATCGTCTTAAGCCTGTCGGGACTGTACAAGGCGCTTCCGCTTTTCTTGTTATCTTTCTAAAAAATACGTTTGTGCATTATTATATCCAATGTTTTTAATCATTTGCTCAAGTATAGCTTCGTCGTTTGGTGCTTTTCCTTCTTCGACCCATTCGCCGATGATTTGACATACGATTCTGCGGAAATATTCATGGCGAACATAAGAAAGCAGGCTGCGTGAGTCAGTTGTCATTCCGATAAAGTGGCTTAGAACACCAAGGTTTGCTAAGTCTGTCATTTGATTCAACATGCCGTTGTATTGATCGTTAAACCACCAGCCTGAACCGAATTGTACTTTCCCTGGAATTCCTTCTTCAAAGAAATTCCCAATCATAGTTCCTAAAACATAGTTATCGCGAGGGTTTAAATTATATAAAACTGTTCTTGGTAATGAGTTTGTTTGATCTAACGCGTCTAAGAATTTAGATAATCCTTCAGCAAGTAGATTGTCACCGATTGAATCAACACCTGCATCGGCACCTACTAATCTTTGAATTCTTGTGTTATTATTTCTGATCGCACCCATATGCAATTGCATAACCCATTGCTTTTCTGCATACATTTTTCCTAGTTCAACCAGGAGAGCCGAGCGATAGCCGATGATTTCATTTGTTGTTAAATCTTCATTGTTTAATCGTTTTGAGAAGATTTTTTCAACGTCCTCTTTTGAGATTTCGTTATAGACCATTTTTGGAATATCATGGTCTGATGCACAACAGCCGTTTTCAGTGAAGAAATCTACACGTTGTTGAAGTGCTTCGACTAATGTTGTAAATGAAGAAACTTTTACATTTGCAGCATTCTCTAGTTTTGTTAACCACTCTTGAAAAGTTGCTTTCTCGATAAAAAGAGCCCCATCAGGACGGAATGTTGGAACTACTTGTACAGAAAATGTCTCGTCGTCTTTTAATAATTTATGATATTGGAGTGTATCTGTTGGATCATCTGTTGTTCCGACTAGTGTCACATTCGATTTTTCGATAAAACGGCGCGGTTTGAAATCTTCTGTTTGTAATTTTTCATTACACTCATCCCAAATTTCACGAGCTGTAGCTGGAGATAACCGTTTATCAATTCCAAAGAATGTTTTTAGTTCCATATGTGTCCAGTGGTATAAAGGATTACCAAATAGATGTGGAACTGTCTCAGCCCATGCCTCAAATTTCTCCCAATCACTGCTATTGCCTGTAATTAAATCTTCACGTACGCCATGGATGCGCATTGCACGCCATTTATAGTGATCACCTGCAAGCCAAATTTGGGTAATATTTTCAAAGCATACATTTTCAAAGATCTGCTTAGGATCTAAATGACAGTGATAATCAAATATTGGTAGCTCTTTCATTATTTTATGATAAAGATTTTTAGAAGTAGGATTTGTTAATAAAAAATCTTGGTCAAGAAATGCTTTCATCGTAAATTCATTCCCCCATCATTCTTTAGTATTCACACTATTATTTAATAATATCTAAATTAGTAAAAAAGTGTAAACCCTTTCACAACTATTTTGTATTATGTGCTATAATGTTATTAGTTCACAGAACTCGAATAAAATAGTATCTCAATTAATTTGTTTACAAAACAAATTAATTGACTACTTGTAGAATATCATTTCAATAGTTTTCCGTCAATATTTTGAGAGTAATATCTATTATAATAAATAAAATAGATTCAGTATTCATAAAATCGTGTATTTTATGTCATAATTGTGTACTAAAAGGGCTTATATATTATTGTTTATGAAGGGTGATTTTTAATGGCTATTGGTGACGCTGCTTATATAAAAAAAATAAACAGGAGCTTAATAATAAGTAAAATTATTGAACACGGGATGATTTCACGCGCTGACTTATCCAAGATCACAAAATTAACGAGAGCAACCATTTCCGTTCAAGCTGCTGATTTATTAAATGAAGAACTCATTGTCGAATCCCAGCAAGAACATAATAATGTAGGCCGAAAGCCAATCATGCTTTCCCTTAATCGAAAAGCTGGATATGCATTAGGAATCGATTTAGAATACCGCCATATTACATTTACTTTATCCGATTTGATTGGCTGTCCCGTTCAATCAACTACAATTGAGATTCATAACTCTAATTATGATGAAATTCTTGAAATCCTAATAAATCAGATAAATGTATTCAAGGAACAGAGCTCGTCAAGCCATTTTGGGCTTGTCGGTATTGGGATTGCTGTTCATGGTATTGTTACAAATGATCAACTGATCAACTTTGTTCCGCGCTATCAATGGAGAAACAAAGACCTCAAGGGGGATTTAAAAAAGAGCATAAATATTCCCATCATTATTGAAAACAATGCAAACCTATGTTCTTTTGCAGAAAAGGTATTTCAGCATCATCAAAGTGATAATTTATTAAGTATTAGTATGTACTCCGGGATTGGTGTTGGAGTTTTGATCAAAGGAGAGCCTCTTAAAGGCTACCATGGTTATGCAGGGGAAATGGGGCATATGATTGTTGTTCCTGAGGGAATACCTTGTAAATGCGGAAATATGGGCTGTTGGGAGCTTTATGCTTCTGAATCCAGCTTCTTTAAAGAATTGGCAGAAAAACTGCATAAAACAAATCTTACTTATCAAGATGTCCAAAAACTCTTTTTATCCGAAGATCCAACTGCATGTGATCAAATGGAGCATCTTATCAAATATGTATCGATTGGTCTAAATAATATTATTAATTTGTTAAATCCAGAAACAATTGTGCTAAATAGTGAGCTATTGAAGCTGTATCCTGACACAATCAATAAAATTAAAGCGAATTTAACATCTTCTGTCAGCCACTATAGTGAGCTTTTAATATCAGAGCTTGGTAAAAATGCAAGTGTCATGGGAGCATGTGCATTGGTTATAAAAAACTTTTTAGAAATTCCTGAGCTTAGTTTTAATGTTGAAAATGGCGCTTTCGATGAGAATTGTATCAATTTCGAGAAAAATAAGTCATTAGCATAAATTTTTGATAGGAACTAAATCCCCCTTCTAACTAGAACAGGGGGATTTTTTCTTGCTATCATGTTGTTTTCTCCTAGATAAAAAAAACGGCTAGATTAATAGATCTCATCTACTAATCTAAAGCCGCTTAATTCTTATACTACACACGTAATCGTTTAAAACCAATCAGAATATCCTAATTTTCTTAAGTTTTCCGCAGAAGTTTCTAAGCAATCAAATGGATCACGTCCATATACATTGTCTTGCTCAACTAAAAAGTATTGAGCTCCACTCTCAAGTCCTGCTTCAATAATTGCTTTCATATCAAGATTACCTTCACCAACTTCTGCAAATTCAATCGTATTCGTGAAGATTTGCATGAAATTAGCCATGTCATTAAAATCTACTTTTGATAAATCCATTTGTCCAATTCGGTAGTCTTTTAAGTGTAGGAGAGAAATACGGCCAGCATATTGTTTTACAAATTCAACCGGATTTTCACCTGCTCTTTGAATCCAGTGAACATCAAGCTCAAAACCAAGTTTTGTTGTATTATTTTTGATCATATCTAATAAATACACACCATCATATTTTTGGAATTCTAAGTGATGTGTATGATAATATAATTCAATGCCATGTTCCGCTAATCTTACTGCCATTTCTTCCGCTCTACTAATAAAATCCATAATTTTATCTTTATCGCCCATTAAGTGTAACGGCATCATCCCGATACGTAAGAAGTTACACTCCAACGTTTTGCAATCGTTAACAATTTTCTCGAAATCATTTGTTAACGTTTCTCCTGGAGCACCTGGTAACATTGGTTCAAGGCTGGCAGACATAGCGGCAATTTTGATATCAAAGTCTTTACTTGCTCTTTTCAACTCAGCTACATTTTCCGCTGTCATAGGAATTTGTGATACTTCGACTGCGCGATAGCCAAGCTCTTTAATCTTTCTCATTGTTTCATAAGCACCCAGCTCTTCTACTTTACCTTTTAACATCATCATTTGAACACCGATTTTGCCTTTTTTCATTTCGCCAAAACCTCCATTTTTAGTTCTTTTTTGTTTTCTGATGATTCGCGAATAATGTCAATTATATTAATTGATGGAAGGGCATCTTTTGCATGAATATACTCTTGTGTATTGTTTTCAATACACGTATAAAAATGATTGATACATTTTGTATGACTTGCCCCGTAATAAAATTTGGATCCAGGCAGCTTTGTATCTTCGATGATCTCTACTTTTTTGCCACTTTCATTCACTTTTGTTAAAATGCTATCCTTGATCGTGAACTTAGCTTGTTCAAAGACTACCTGCAGCTCCACACTGGAGTTCCCTGTATTTGCATTTGTCGCAAAAAACAACCCTTTTGCACCGTTTTTAAATTTTATGTTTGCAGTAGCTGTGTCTTCTACTTCAATATCATAATCTAATAGATTGTCAACAGAGCCCCTGATCGATTCAATTTCACCGCCGATCAGCTGCATTAAATCTAACGTATGAAGTGATTGGTTTATCATGACACCGCCGCCAGCATATGCCATTTTTCCGCGCCATGGTTTCACATCGTAATAGGCTTTTGGTCGATACCACGTTACTAAACCTTTAATTCCGATGACTTTCCCATATTTACCGCTGTTAACAATTTCATAAAGTTTCTCAAATGATTCATTGTAACGGTTTTGAAGACAGATACCGATTTTAATATGACGATTGTCTTCTTCTAACTTAACTAGTTGTAATCCCTCTTCCGTATGAAGTCCTAGTGGTTTTTCTTGAAAGACATGAATACCCTTTTGCACACAGGCTTTCGTTACTGGATAGTGAAGATAATGCGGCAAACAATTATGAACACAATCTAATGATTCTTGCTCTAACATTTGTTGATAATCAGTGTAAAAATTCACACCACTTACATGATCTTTTAATGTTTCATCTATATCACAAACAGCTACCAGTTCAACATTTGGGTTAGCTTGGATAGCAGAAATATGAATATTCGAAATATCTCCAAGCCCAATAACGGCTACTTTTAGCATAATCCTATCCCCCCTTTGAATCACTTAAGATACCTAACTAATGATCAAGGCAGAAGCTCCTTTGATAAGCCTTTAGAAACAAACAGGAGACGATCATCTTAAGAAAGGTGACTTACCTATCTTTAGATGATCGGTTTTTGTATGTTCAAGCATTTAAAGGCAATCACGTTAATCACCTTGAAACACCGCCGCGACCTGTTCTTCTAGGCTTGGTGCTTATCAATCTTATTTAATCGGATTCTTTTTTTCTTCTTCAATTTTTTTACTTAATTCAGCAAAGTAAAGCTCTTCATCGATTGGAAGTTCTACTTCTTTTCCTAACCAGCTTGAAAGGTGGATAGCGTTTGCTAGTGCAACACCGTGAATGCCGTCACTGCCAGGAGCAATTAAAGGTGTACCGTCTAGAATATTTGCGGCAAAGTTTTCTAAAACAGAGATATGTTGACCGCCCCATACACTTTCAAATTCAAGCACTTCTTCCGTGTAAATATCTCCTGGATTTCCACCCATGAAAATTTTCATAACATCATGCATGCTCATTGTATCGCTCATATCAGACTCAGGTTTATTTAGACGTTTGATTGTAATTTTCTTACTATCATCAACAACGATTTTTCCTTTATCACCTAAGATTTCAAATCGATCTGTTCCAAGGACATCATGTGTACAAGTAATAAATACACCCGTAGCACCATTTCCGTAGTCAAGAATTGTTGTTACTTCATCTTCAACTGCGATATTTCGTTGGTAGCCATATTTAACACTTGAATAGACTTTTTTAGGCATACCGCAAATCCATTGAAGTAAGTCGATTTGGTGTGGTGCTTGGTTAACAAGGACACCGCCGCCTTCACCGCCCCAAGTTGCTCTCCATGCACTTTGATCATAATAACCTTGTGGTCTCCACCATGTTGTAATAATCCAGTTTGTACGGCGGATATTACCAATTTCTCCATTATCAATCAGTTCTTTTAATTTTTGATACAGTGGATTTGTTCTTTGGTTAAAGAAAATACCGAATGTTAATTCAGGTTTTGATGCAGCAAATTCATTCATTTCTTTTACTTGTTTTGTGTAAACGCCAGCTGGTTTTTCAACTAATGCATGGATATCTCTTTTTAATGCTTCAATTGCCATTTCCGGATGTAGATAATGTGGTACACAAGTAACAACTGCATCAACATTACCGCTTTCAATCATTTCAATGTAGTTATCATAAAAAGGTACATCAGGATACTTTTCAGCACACATTTCCTTTTTAGCAGGATCAATGTCACAGATCGCACCGATCACCATGTTTTTAACTTTACCTTCTGAAATAAATCCTGCATATGTTCCACCTTGTTGACCTACACCGATAATTCCTAATCTTACTTTTGACATTTTATTTCTCCTCACTTTCAATCTTTTTAAGTATTTCTAAAAGTGCTTCATACTGAAGCTTATAGCCGCCTTCACCGTCAAGCCCTTTATTGTCCTTAATAACTTCTGCAGCATCCTCAAGTTCTAAATCTTTTAAAGAATCGAATAATACTAGATGTGGCTCAAGGGTTAAAAAGCCTTCGTAGCCGCTTTTTATGAATTGAGAAAGCAGTTCTGGGATCTTTCCATCACCAGTACCACATACAACGTTTTGACTATCTGTCGTAACAGCATCCTTGATATGGATGTAAATGATCTCATCTCTTAGTAAATCGTAGCATTGTTGAGTATCTTCTCCACATTGTACAAAGTTCGCGAAATCGAAAATGCCTTTAAACGCTGGCGAACCTACTTCTGTCAAAATATCGTGGCAGCGTCGGCCAATATCACCGTAGATATCCTTCTCGTTCTCATGGACTAAAACTATATTGTATTTTTCTGCAATTGCTGCAAATTCCTTTAACTTGCTAATGACTTCCTCTTTATATTGATCTGGATTTTCACCCTTAGGAATATAAAAACTAAAGATCCGAATATAGTTACAATTTAATAGATTTGATATTTGGCAGAGAATATCCAACATCTTCTTCTGTTTAGAAAAGCCTTCTTCATCATTAATGAAAACCTTACCGATTGGTGAACCGATAGAGGAGACGTTGACACCTGATTTTTGTAGTCGCGGCTGCACATTTGCTTTTATTTCATCTACTGTAAAATCTCCTATATTTTTGCCATCAATGCCGCGCAATGAAATATACTTCATGCCAAGCTTTGTGACAACTTCAAGTTGTGTATCAAAATTTGAAGAGATTTCATCAGAAAATCCAGAAATCTTTAAGTTGTTATTCATTGTTGTCATATCCTCCCTTACTGATCTAATCAATTTGTTTATTTCATTACTTGCGATTTTCGCAAACGCAACTGACGATATTCCTTTGGAGTAACCCCTACTTTGTCTCGGAAATAGCGACTAAAATGTGATGCGCTTTCAAAACCGCAATCATGTGCAATTTCATGTAATGATTTATCAGGTTCCATTTCAAGTGAATATTTTACTTGGGTTAATCGACATCCCATTACATATTCCATAACTGTAAACCCTGTCATTTCTTTAAATACATGTGACACATAAGACTTACTTAAATTTAATGCCTCTGCAATTGATTCAAGCGTCATTTTCTTCATGTAATTCAATTGAATATAAGCGGCAATATTTTCAGCATGTTCGACTTTATCTCCTTTTTGATAAGGATTTTTAAAGGACTCCATTTGACCTAGTCGATACACACTAATTAACACTTGAATTAATAATACTTTCATTTCTGTCTCAGCTATTGGATCGTTTCCATTAGATCTTTTCTGAAGCTCATCTAGACGACAAATAATTTCCTCAAGCCGTTTCGATTCATCATTTCCATTTGTACGTATTAAACAATGATGAAGTCTTTGAAAAACTTCAATCAAGTACATACTTCCCAGTTCTTCCAGCAAACTTTTAATCCAATGAGGCGAAAAGTGAACAACACTTCTCACATACTCAACGGTTGGGTTTATATTTGGTTTATGAAGGGTCAAGCCATCCATTAACAAAATATCACCAGGCTGTAAATCATATATTTGATTATGAATTAAATATCGACAAGATCCTGAATGAAAAAAATAAACCTCATATTCTTGATGTGAATGGTATTCTAAAGAATACCCTCCCAACCCCTGCATTCGATAATTTACAGCAAGCGTTTCATTCAAATGAATCAATCCTTTCAATGAAACTATCTATAGTTTATACCATTTATATTGATTTTTCGTTACCTGAAACTGTTTGGTTTTTGCGAAAAATTGACTGAGAGTGCTTTCATTGTCATGCGATAGGATAATAATTATTTTTATTATACAGTGATTTATTTATGTATTGAGTTGAAAAACTAAGCTGGCGCTAAATCCTTAATGACAATTTTAGTTAGTTTGGGCTTCATCGGAGGGATGAAGGACTTTTCTTTTGGTATTTTCATTAGTTTTGGCCTTCATTCGGGGGATGAAGGACTTTTCTTTTGGTATTTTCATTAGTTTTGGCCTTCATTCGAGGGATGAAGGACTTTTCTTTTGGTATTTTCATTAGTTTTGGCCTTCATTCGGAGGGATGAAGGACTTTTCTTTTGGTATTTTCATTAGTTTTGGCCTTCATTCGGGGGATGAAGGACTTTTCTTTTGGTATTTTCATTAGTTTTGGCCTTCATTCGGGGGATGAAGGACTTTTCTTTTGGTATTTTCATTAGTTTTGGCCTTCATTCGGGGGATGAAGGACTTTTCTTTTGGTATTTTCATTAGTTTTGGCCTTCATTCGGGGGATGAAGGACTTTTCTTTTGGTATTTTCATTAGTTTTGGCCTTCATTCGGGGGATGAAGGACTTTTCTTTTGGTATTTTCATTAGTTTTGGTCTTCATTCGGGGGATGAAGGACTTTTCTTATAAAAACCTCAACATGTCTAGCCCTTCATCCAATCTATAATGGATACTATTCCTCAAATCAATGGAAAAACCCCCTTCAAGTAATGGTTTATTACGAAAAGGGGGTTTTTGGGCTCAATATTCATTGTTATAACACATTGCTATAAATCAGGGTAAGAACGATTTATTTTTCCATCCAGTTTGTATGGAAAATTCCTTCTTTGTCAACACGTTGGTACGTATGTGCACCGAAGTAGTCACGTTGTGCTTGAAGAAGGTTAGCTGGTAATGTTTCCGTACGGTAGCTGTCATAGTAAGCAATTGCACTTGAGAATGATGGTACTGGAATACCATTTTCAATTGCTACTGCAAGAACTTGACGTAATACTGATTGGTAACCTTCTGCAATTTCTTTGAAGTATGGATCTAATAGAAGGTTAGCTAATTCTGCGTCACGATCATATGCATCTTTAATTTTTTGCAAGAATTGTGCACGAATGATACATCCGCCACGGAAAATCATCGCGATTTCTCCGTAACTTAGGTTCCAATCGTATTCTTCAGATGCTGCGCGCATTTGTGCAAAACCTTGAGCATAAGAAACAATCTTACTTAAGTATAATGCTTTACGTACAGCTTCAATTAATTCTTCTTTATTGCCTTTGTATTCTTGTGCAGATGGTCCTGCTAATACTTGGCTAGCTTTTACGCGCTCATCTTTCATTGCTGAGATGAAACGAGCAAATACAGATTCAGTGATAATTGGAAGTGGAACACCTAAGTCTAATGCGTTTTGGCTTGTCCATTTTCCAGTACCTTTTTGTCCAGCAGTATCAAGAATCACGTCAACAAGCGGTTTACCTGTTTCTTCATCAACTTTTGTGAAGATGTCAGCTGTAATCTCGATTAGATAGCTGTCAAGCTCACCTTTGTTCCACTCAGAGAATACTTCATGGAATTCTTGTGCGCTTAAGCCAAGGACATTTTTAAGGATGAAATATGCTTCACAGATTAATTGCATATCGCCATATTCGATTCCGTTATGAACCATTTTCACATAATGTCCTGCACCGTTTGGCCCGATATATGTAACACATGGGTCGCCTTCAACTTTAGCAGAAATTGCTGTTAAAATTGGCTCAACAAGTTTATATGCTTCTTTTTGTCCACCAGGCATAATAGAAGGTCCTTTTAGAGCTCCTTCTTCACCGCCTGAAACACCTGTTCCAATGAAATGGATTCCAGTTGATTCTAATTCTTTATTACGACGAATTGTATCTTGGAAGAATGTGTTACCGCCATCCATTAAAATGTCGCCTTCTTCAAGATATGGTTTTAATGAATCAATTGTTGCGTCTGTTGCTGCACCAGCTTTAACCATTAAAAGAATTTTACGTGGTTTTTCTAATGAATTAACGAATTCTTCAACTGTTTTAGCACCAACAAAGTTTTTTCCTTCAGCTTCGTTCTTTAAAAATTCTTCTGTTTTATCGTAAGAACGATTGAATACAGCAACTGAGTAGCCTCTGCTTTCAATATTTAATGCAAGGTTTTTCCCCATTACTGCTAAACCAATAACACCTATTTGTTGTTTTGACATATTCATTTCCTTTCTTGTTACATAATAAATATATTTTAACATATAGTTAAATCATTATGAATGGCAAGGGACATACCCGTTTACCTCTGTATCTTGTGAGTTTTATTAGAATTGGTAAGTTCACAAAATTCAGTTAAATAAGGCTCATTTATACATTCTACTTCAACTGCTTCAAAATTACCAGATTGAATAATGAATTTAGAAGAATACATCAAAGGAACACAACCTATTTTGTGTATCTTTTCCCCCTTTTATTTAATAAAATAGGTTGAGATGGCTTAAATCCGGATTAGCATTTTAATTAATTTGTTTTGTAAACTAATTAACAATAGAAGAATATCATCAATAGGTTCATTTCGTCAATATATAAAACAGCTTTCAATAGAGAGAAAAACTATTAAAAATTAGACCCTTTAAACCCTGGCTTGTTCTGGTCTCAGGTAAATAGCCGCACAGCTATAAGGACGTTCCTTCCTTACAATTCTGAGCAGCTAAACCGGAGCACTACCAAAAGTTACTATTTAAGCTTTCATTAATGTTTCTGCTAATACACGTGAACCAATATTAAGGGCAGCTCTATTAAACATCATCTTTGGATGGTGCAATCCAGGAGTTAGGTCCGCTCCAACTCCAATCATGGATGCTTTCACTTCAGGATGTTTAACCGTATAAAAATGAAAATCATCGCTTCCAGAGGTAATAACTGGCTGTGCAACAGCGTGATCACCAATGATTTGACGTATCGCTTTTTCAGCTATTGCCTCTGATTCAGCTGATACTTCTGCACCGGGTGTAAAATCATTCCATTTCCAATCAATGTCTACATTGTAAAGATGTTTTAAGGAAGTTATCCCTTCATCTATTTTTTCTTTTAACATATTTAAAACTTCATTGCACTGGGCACGTACATCCATTGCGAACTCCGCCTTACCTGGAATGATATTTACACTCTCGCCGCCTGTGATAATTTTTGTCAGCTTAGCAGAATGTGGTTCGAAAGGTGATACATAGATGGATTTTATGTATTGATGTAATGCAACAATGACGTCGATGGCATTTTTTCCTTGATGTGGCCTTGCACCATGTGCGTCTATCCCATTAATTTCACCTTCCATAAAAATCCCAGCTCCATGATGAATGGAAGGTGAAATTTTTCCAAATGGCAATTCATCGACTGGACGAAGATGAATGCCAAATAAATGTGTAACACCCTGGAGTGCCCCTCTCTCAATCATGGCAATCGAACCATTGCCTTTTTCCTCAGCAGGTTGAAAGATAAAGCGAATTTTCTTATTTAATTGCTGATTTTGTAAATATAGCAAAGCCCCAAGAACCATGGAAATGTTCGCATCATGGCCACATGAATGATTTGCTTGCCAAGTGCCATCTACCTCCTGCCATAGAGCATCAATATCAGCACGGACGGCAATCACTTCATCCCCTACCCCTATTTCGGCAATGAGACCTGTTACGTCTGAAAATCTGCGATAGTGTACTCCAAGATCATCTAAAATCTCCGCAATTTTATCGGTCGTTTTAAATTCTTTCCAACTAACTTCCGGATGTGTATGAAAATGATTAAACCAATCTAAAATATGTTTTTCGATGTTTTGTGACACTGACGACACTCCATTTCATCATTCACTAAAAGAATAAGACAACATGCTTAATAAGCAGTTATATTTGTACAACCTTAATCATCTTTGTCTATAAAAAATAGGATAGAAAGCGGTAAAAGGGTAAAAGCATTCATTTCAATCCAAAGTAGTAAATGTTCTTTTGAATAAGACTCCAATAAAGGGATATACTTTAACTATACCTTTTTCAAGACATGTTTTACAGACGGATTCTCCAAGAGGGCTAACTTATTTTCATATAAGTCGGTCCTTCTTTTTATTTGTTGAAATATTTAAAAACCAAACAAAAACAGCCCATTAAAAAATGGACTGCTTGTTTGTATGGTTTATATTTGGTTCTATTGGTTTATATTTTTTGAACGTTAGCTGCTTGTGGGCCTCTGTTACCTTGTTCGATATCAAAAGTAACTTCTTGGCCTTCATCTAAGCTTTTGTAACCTTCACCTTGAATAGAAGAGAAATGTACGAAAACGTCTTCTCCACCTTCTACTTCAATAAATCCAAAACCTTTTTCTGAATTAAACCATTTTACTTTTCCTTGTGCCATTAACTATTTCCTCCTAAATCAAAACACGTTTGATGATTCATTTCGATATTATTATTCCCGAGAAAAAGAATATTAAACCAAAAATGTATAAAAATATTTTTTTCCTAAGATTTTATTGTGTATGAATGAAGCTTGAAGGGATTTTCACAAATAAGCGATGATATGGTAAAATTTATGTAAGTATTGTCCAAATAAAAAATAAATGTGCGGGAGTAGATGATGACAGCTTACAAAGTTTTATTTTTAGACATTGATGGAACCATTTTAAAGCCTGATGACACAATTGAGGGTTCAACGAAGCATGCAATTGCAGAGGTAAAGAAAAAGGGACTTGAGGTTTTCCTTGCTACTGGCAGACCACTACACGAAATCGCTCATATCGCTAATGAACTTACTATTGACTCCTTTATTGGTTATAACGGTGCATATGCTATACATAAAGGAAAAGATATTTTTAAGTCGCCAATGAATGAAAAAACAGTAAGGAATTTCGTGGATATTGCAAAAAAGAATGATCATGAGCTCGTTTTATACACTCATGAGAAAAATATCTTTTCTGATTTGAATAGTTCGATTGTAAAAGAGTTTATTGAAGCTTTTCATATTAAACAAAATGAACCATTCTCGTCAGATGCTCTTCAGCAAATACTTGGAATTACGCTAATGAATTTAAGCGAAAATGAGCCAGCTCTATATGAGCAAGAGGAGCCAAGTATCCACTTATCACAAGTAAATGTTGATGGATTACGTCATGCATATGATGTCATTAGAGATAATGTTAATAAAGGAATTGCTGTTCAGCATATCATTGAACTCCTTGATCTTCCGAGAAGTTCATCCATTGCATTTGGTGACGGGATGAATGATAAAGAAATGCTGAGCTTTGTTGGAGAAGGCTTTGCAATGGGAAATGCACATCCAGACCTGTTTCAGTATGCAAAGCATACAACAACAAAAGTGACAGAGTCTGGTATTTATAATGGATTAAAATCAATTGGTCTGATTGATTAGTTTCGTGTTAAAACAAAGTTACATACTATGGTTATCACTAAGCAGTGCAATTCACTTTTTGCACTGTTTTTTTAGTTCATGTCAATCTCAATGATTGTTACAAAACTATAAATTCCATTTATGTCCCTTTGCAAATCAGGATGCCAATTTTATTGTTTGTGTATAGCATTTCTACGAAATTTGATGAAACACGAATGACAAATATCAAACTAAGTAATCATGCCCCATCAGGATATGGGGCTTATTTTATTCCAAGAAATTAAGAAATTTTATAGTATTGTTTAAACCATTTCACAAACTGAGGAATTCCTTCGTCGATTGTTACGAGGGGTTTGTAGGAAATATCCTTTATTAACTCATCAATATCTGCATATGTCTCCAACACATCTCCTGGCTGTCTTGGTAAAAACGTCTTAGTTGCTTGCTTACCTATTTCTTTTTCTAGTATTTGAATAAAATCGGTTAATTCTACAGGTTGATTATTTCCGATGTTATAGATTTTATGAGGTACGGCTTGATCTGCTAGGGGCCCTTTCTTCATTAAACGATATATCGATTCAATGACATCATCTATATAAGTGAAATCTCGTTTCATCTTCCCATAATTGTAAATTTCAATTGGCTGTTGATTGCAAATTGCGTTTGCAAAGGTAAATAAGGCCATGTCAGGTCTGCCCCATGGGCCATATACAGTGAAAAATCTTAGTCCTGTTGCAGGAAGTTTATATAAATGACTATACGTATAAGCCAATAGTTCATTAGACTTTTTTGTAGCAGCGTATAAACTAATTGGATTGTCAACCCGATCATTTACTGAAAACGGAATTTGCTTATTATCACCATAAACAGAACTTGATGAGGCATATAACAGATGGTTGATGTGATAGGTTTTACAGCATTCTAATATATTTGTAAAACCAACAAGGTTTGACTGAATATACATATGTGGATTTATAAGGCTGTATCTTACTCCAGCTTGTGCTGCCAGGTTAACAACTGTTACTAGATTGTATTGCTCAAAAAGACTTTCTAATAATTCTAGATTTTCGAGAGAGCCTTTTACAAAGCTAAATTGAGGATGACGCTTTAAGATACTTAATCGATCTAGTTTTAATTGAGGATCATAATAACCGTTCAAATTATCTAAACCTAGCACATAATAGCCTTCATCTAACAATCTTTTAGCTAAATGAAAGCCTATAAAACCAGCACAACCAGTTATAAATATATATTCAGGAGTTTGATGTTGATGCAAGGTTGAACCCCCTTCCTACCATGGTATTGTCTTGATGTGAGGATAACCTGATTTTAGATTAAAATCAGAGGAAACTAGGGAAAACGTGTGGAATTAGTTCGAAGGCAAGCCAACTCCAAAATATGAGTAGCCTAATTTCACCATTCTAGAAGCATTTAGAGCATTTCTTCCATCGAATAAAAACGGTTGATTCATGCTGTTTTTCGCAGCCTTCCAATCTATCTCAATAATGTCTTTCCATTCTGTTACAAGTATAATCGCATCTGCTCCTTGTAAAGCTTCAAAAGGTGTTGAAGTATAGGTTATTGATGGAAATATTTTTTTTACATGTTCTATCCCTTTTGGATCATAAGCTGAAATAACAGCTTGATTTTTAATGAGGAAATCGATGATTTTAATCGAGGAGGCTTCTCTTATATCATCAGTATCCGGTTTGAAAGTAAGCCCTAGAATAGCAATTCGTTTTCCTGAAAGATCACCAAGTGTATTTTTCACCTTTTGCATAAACCATTCTGCTTGTGTGTCATTTATATGTGTTACTGCTTCAAGAATGTGCAAAGGAATTTTCTCTTGTAAAGATAAGGCTTTCAAAGCTTTCACATCTTTAGGAAAACAGGATCCCCCATATCCAATTCCGGCATGAAGGAATTGCGGGCCAATTCGGCTATCCAATCCCATTCCTTTCGCTACATTCGTTATATCAACACCCATTTTTTCGCAAAGTCTAGCTAATTCATTGATAAAAGAAATCTTCGTTGCTAAAAATGTATTTGAGGCATACTTAATCATTTCCGCATCTTTTACAGACGTAATCAATAGTTGGGCGTTTACCTCTTTATACAAATCTTTCATTTCTTTTTCTGCCTTCTTGCTATTACACCCAATGACAATTCTTTCAGGGTATCGTGCATCATGTAATGCTTTTCCTTCACGTAAAAATTCAGGGTTTGAAACGACATCGAATGGTATCTGTTTATTTCTATTTGCTAATTCTTCATTTATAATGTCCTTTACTTTATCACCTGTACCGATCGGGACGGTGCTTTTGATCACAATGATTTTATGATCATTCATATGTTGTCCGATCGTCCTTGCAACTTCCTCGACATATGAAATGTCTGCTACTCCATCGTCTAATGAAGGAGTACCGACCGTAATAAACAACAGATCACTTTGATTAATGGCACTATTAACATTTTCTGTAAATGATATATTTCCTTTCGTAATGAGCACTTTTAATAAATCCTCTATTCCTTCTTCATAAAAGGGGAGAATAGACTGTTGTAACTTTTCGATTTTTTTTAGGTCATGATCAACCACAATAACCTTATGACCATATTCAGCAAAGGCAACACTTGTTGTCGTTCCCACATAACCGGCACCGATCACTGCAATGTTCATTCAAGACACCTCAATTCTCTTCATATCTCTTGTTTGAAAAACAGTTTCTTATAGATTATGGCAGCAAAAGGGGAAATGACACGGAAATGATCTAATATCCTAATCTTTCTTCGTGTCTCTTCTAAATATCACAATCCCTGCCCTTTTCACTATTCATTTAAATCGTTAATCGCGATCACCTCTTTTAAATAGCGAATGACCTCATCACGCAAATCCTGACGCTGTAAGGCAAAATCGATTGTTGCCTGAATAAAACCCATTTTATTTCCTATGTCATATCGCTGGCCGTGAAACTGATAGGCATAAACAGCTTGAGTCTGATTCATTTTATTGATAGCATCCGTTAATTGAATTTCACCACTCTTGTCTGGTGGTAAGTCTTTTAAGATATCAAAGATTTCAGGTCTCAATACATACCTGCCCATGATCGCAAAACGGGAAGGAGCATCCTCCTTCTTCGGTTTTTCTACTAATGCTTCAATATTGATGACATTTTTATCAATTTCGCTTCCTTTTGGCTTGATGATTCCATATTTTGAAACATCATCCTCCAAAACTTGTTGGACGGCAACAATGGAAGAATGATAACGATTAAACACCTCAATTAATTGTTTTAAACAAGGTTTATTAGATTTGACAATGTCATCCCCCAGTAAAACAGCAAATGGTTCATTTCCAATAAAACTTCTCGCACAATAGATGGCATGACCAAGTCCCTTAGGTTCTTTTTGTCTTATATAATGAATATTTGCTAAGCTGGATATTTTTTGAACTTCTTCAAATAATAGTTGTTTGTTTTTTTTTAAAAGAGCATCCTCCAACTCGTATGATTGATCAAAATGATCTTCAATCGAACGCTTGCCGCGGCCGCTTATGATTATAATATCTTCAATTCCTGAAGCAACAGCTTCTTCAACAATATATTGAATCGTCGGTTTATCAACGATAGGAAGCATTTCTTTCGGCAATGCTTTTGTTGCAGGTAAAAATCTCGTACCTAGCCCTGCAGCTGGAATAATCGCTTTACGTATCCTCATCCTAACCCCTCCTTTTTTTATACCTTCAGGTGACGAGAGCTTTCTATATACTTATGGAAGAAACACCAATTGTGTATATGGGATTCGTTTAAAATAAGGAATTTTTTTTAACTATTACATCTTTGTCCCTAATGTAAACATACAACTAATACATAGCAGTTTAGGTAAGCTGTCCTATACAATATTTTTATTTTTACATAGGTTAATAAAAAGTATGATTACTCCAGAGGTGTCGATCTACCACAATCAAGGATATGTAAGTCACAAAAACTTCCCCATATAATATTAACTACTTGGGCAACAAGTGATGTAACTATTTAATCGATTTAATTAATAGTTACCCCCCCCCGTCTCTGTTGCGGTATCCCATTTGATGACTATTTGTGCATAACTTGGTGTCTCTATATCATTAAAACAAGTGGGAAAACATGATGAATTTGTCGCGACCTGCCTGGCGGAACATACTTTAATAAGTTCATAGGAGGGGTTTTTATGGAGAAGATCTTAATTGTGCCATGGGAAGAAGATGAATTAACGTATGAATTTTTTGTTCCTGAGTACATTGAACAAATTGCACAAAATGTACTTGAATACTACGATTTCTCCGTACAGAGCATTAAAGTCGTTACGACAAAACCAGATAAAGGCGGCTCCATTTGGAAGTTAGAAACAAGTGCAGGTCCTAAAAGTTTAAAACTTTTACACAGAAGGCCTACTAGAAGTATGTTCAGCCTTGGAGCACAAGAATATTTAGTCAATGTTAAGGAAGCACGCGTACCTCCAATTATCAAAACGAAAGATGGCAGCAATTATGTTGAAGCAGGCGGGAAATTATGGTTTGTCGCAGAGTGGATTGAACCATTAACACCTGTAACAAAAGATTTGGAAGGCGCTAAACATCTTTGCCATGCACTCGGGGAATTTCATCAATTAAGCAAAGGATATGTACCCCCGTCCCAATCTGAAGTTGCCTCAAGATTATATAAATGGCCAAAGAGCTACCAAAAAGTCATCACGAAAATGGATTGGTTTCGAAACATTGCCAATGCATATAATGAATTGCCTGCAAGTTCTCATTTATTGAGTGTAGTAGATGGTTTTGAAGAACAAGCAAAAAGGAGCTTAGAAAGATTAAATCAATCAAGCTATTTGGAGTTAGTTCAACACGGCAATGAATATTGGGGATTGGTGCATCAAGATTATGGCTGGTCAAATGGGCAAATGGGAGCTAATGGGATGTGGATTATTGACCTTGACGGTGTTGCGTATGATCTCCCGATTCGCGATTTGACAAAACTGATCACCGGCACTATGGCAGATTTATATAGATGGGATGCCACTTGGGTAAGAGAGATGATTAAGGCCTATCACGAGGCAAATCCAATTTCATCAAAGCTATATGACATCATCATGATCGAGTTATCTCTTCCAAATGATTTTTACAAAAATATTAAAGAAGTCGTATATGATCCAGAAATATTTCTAAATGATCCAACTACCATATCAATGATTCAAACAATAGTTGATACAGATCAGACAAAATGGCCAGTATTAGAAGAAATAAAAGACGATTGGAAGGGAGTTGAATAAACATGAAGATACTAATGATTTGTACAGAAAAGCTACCTGTTCCGCCAGTACTAGGAGGTGCTATTCAAACCTATATTGCCGGCAGTTTACCCTATTTAAGTAAAGTTCATGATATTACGATACTCGGAATAAACGATCCTTCACTCCCTGATCAAGAAACAATTAATGGCACACATTATGTTCGTGTAACAGGTAAAATATTCGAAGTTTATCGAGAAGAGGTGGTTCGCTACCTGCAAACAAATCAATTCGATCTAATCCATATCTTTAATCGCCCCCGCCTCGTCCTACCTGTTCGCCAAGCAGCACCACATGCAAAAATCACCTTAAGTATGCATAATGACATGTTTAATCCGGAGAAAATCGCCCCTGAAGAAGCAACAGCTGCCTTAAATGAAGTCACAAACATTGTTACCGTCAGCAATTATATAGGGAATGTCATCAAAGAATTATATCCGCAGGCATCATCAAAGGTTCAAACTATTTATTCTGGTGTTGATACGAATCGATTCTTACCAGGCAGTCATCCTAAAATGCAAAAAATCCGCAATGAAATTCGTGCAGCAAATGGTTTAGTAAACAAAACGGTCATCTTATTTGCAGGGAGACTGTCAAATAACAAAGGTGTAGATCGGCTTGTTCGAGCATTACCTGAGCTTTCAAGAAAATTTAAAGATTTAGCATTAGTCATTGTCGGCAGTAAATGGTTTAGTCAAAATGATGTCACAGATTATGTCGCATACGTAAGAGCATTGGCAAATAAACTACCTATACCCGTAGTGACGACAGGCTTTGTCGCACCAAGTGAAATCCAAAATTGGTTTGCAGCTGCTGATTTATTTGTATGTACATCAATTTGGCAAGAACCGCTTGCACGTGTCCACTATGAAGCAATGGCAGCCGGTCTTCCGATTGTTACAACCGCAAGAGGCGGAAATCCAGAAGTCATTCGAATCCGAGAAAATGGCCTTATCGTTGAGAATCCAGAAGATCCCGCAGCTTTCAGAGAAAAGATATCAGAAATTCTTTCAGACAGATCACTAATGAAAAGAATGGGAAAACGCGGAAGAGAACTCGCCCAAACATTATACGAATGGGATCGGGTCGGGGCTGATATACTTGCTGTGTGGAAAAAATCATTTGAAGCGAAAGAAACTGTTGTAACTCAATATGAATTTGTTCCTGAGATGAATAACTCTGTCATTACTGATGAAGTCATAACACCTCCAAATGAAGTGGCCACTCCAACAAGCGAAATGGAAACTATCCCACTTGCCATTCCTGAAGAAAGTCATGATGATCAGAAAAATGTAGTTAATATCGACAAAAATGACAAGAAGAAAGAAATGCTTAGAGTCGTGCTTAAAGCGTGGGTCAAACATTCTGCAAAAGCAAACTTTGAAACTTTACTCAAAGAAACGAGCAGAAAATCATCTTAGTCCCTAGCTTTTAATTGGTAGTTTTCATTGAAGGAATGAATAACAATAACCCTGATTGGATTACCGCATAATTGTGTTGCAATAGATAAAACACCTTTTCAAATCCTTGAAAAGGTGTTTTGATTAAACGATTATGTTTCTGTGTACAGCACGATCAAATCTATTCAGGTTGAAGTTTGGCAATTACTGCATGGATAATTTCCCTTCTAAGTTCCTCAAGGTCAACTTCTGCATATTCATTTTCGTTTGATTCATTCATTACGACATCTTGAATCATATCTTCCGATTTCTCTATTTCTTGAACATGTAGTTGTTCGTCATCTTCGTCTTCTTCATCTTCTTCGTCTTCTTCATCTTCTTCATCTTCTTCGTCATCTTCGTCATCTTCGTCATCTTCGTTATCTTCATCTTCTTCGTCTTCTTCGTCTTCTTCGTCATCTTCGTCATCTTCGTCTTCTTCGTCTTCTTCGTCATCTTCGTCTTCTTCGTCTTCTTCGTCATCTTCGTCTTCTTCTTCGTCTTCTTCGTCTTCTTCGTCTTCTTCGTCTTCTTCGTCTTCTTCGTCTTCTTCGTCTTCTTCGTCTTCTTCGTCTTCTTCGTCTTCTTCGTCTTCTTCGTCTTCTTCTTCGTCTTCTTCGTCTTCTTCGTCTTCTTCGTCTTCTTCGTCTTCTTCGTCTTCTTCGTCTTCTTCGTCTTCTTCGTCTTCTTCGTCTTCTTCGTCTTCTTCGTCTTCTTCGTCTTCTTCGTCTTCTTCGTCTTCTTCGTCTTCTTCGTCTTCTTCGTCTTCTTCGTCTTCTTCGTCTTCTTCGTCTTCTTCGTCTTCTTCGTCTTCAAAAACTAATCCACTGCCGTACATGAAATCATGTTTCTCCATAACGTCTTCACCGTCTTCTTCTAATGATTCTCTTAATGCATCTTCTTGATTATCGATTTCATAGTTTTCTAAACTTAATTCACTTTTCATTTTTACTCCTCCTAGATCTATAAAACAATAGTTTGAATCAATGTATTTTTCATTACGACCCATTTTTGGGATACAGTCCATAATTTAAATACTTTGTAATAATTTATGAAGGATGAAAATAAATGGTACGGTACAGCTTAACCAACTTAAATATGAACAAGTTCGATTTCAGCTTTAGCCTCATATGATAACGTTTTGTAAAAAACAATAGGACCTCCATATACCACTGTATATGGAGGTCCTATCACTTATCGTTGTCAACTGTTTCCCTTCAGTAGCATCAAATCAAGGAAGAGCTGACATTTTTGATTAAAGTCTGAAAAATCAATGGACGTTAAATCTGTTATTTGTTTAATTCGATAATTTAATGTGTTTGGGTGAATAAACATTTGCTCAGCTGTCGGCTTTAACTTACAGTTGTTCATTAAATAATATTCAAGTGTTTTGAGCAATTCTGTTTGACTTTCTTGATCCTTTGCTTTAAGAATTTGGATATTTTGATTTAAATAATTTCGTTTCCTATTTTTTTCTTTTATTACGTCAAGATAATGTAAGATTCCCAATCTATTATATTCATATGGAACATTCTCTTGGGTACCAAGTTTTTCAGCAATCTCGATCACTTCAAGTGCTTCTTCATAGCTTGCATGCAGAGAGCATAATTGTTGATATTCATTACCTACACCTATAAAAATATTCGAGTATCGTTTCACATCAAAATTCGTTAATAGATTTTCAACGATTTGTAATGAAGCGGCTACAGGCGAATAGTTAAGAGAATAACAGCCAACAATTATAACAATAATCGACTGATTAATTAAGACATGACTCGTATTATCTTTTAAATTGAGATATGATCTAATCGTTTCCTTTAACTCCTCAACAAGATCCTCTTCGGCATTTATTGCATCTACTACCATCACATTATATATAGAAGGTAGAATGATGTTCAAATTAGTTGCCTCACGCCTTAACTCTTTTTCACTTTTAAATTCATTATTAATGGCTTTACGAAAGAAGATCTCTCTACACTCTTCTTTTTCCTGCTTCCGTTTATTTTTTTGATTAATAATCTTTCCAACATGAAAAGAAACATCATATAAAAAGTTCATTTCTTCATCAGTTAGCTGGTTATCCAATTCTTGCACCCAAATATATCCCATTATGGAATCCTTATATTTAGCGCTTACAACAACTCGTTGATTCAAACCGATTTCTTCCATTTTATCGATACGAAACGGTGTTGGAATTGTTTTAAGTTGATCAATGATCCCAGTCTCAACGAATTTTTCGAAAATATTTAATGGGCATTTTTTTGCAAATATTGTTTGTTGATTTGCAGTATCATAATGATTCACATAATAGGAATTGTAAGCTAGTAGAAAAAAATGATCACTTTCAAGAATAACCGGTTTTTTTAATACATTACTAATATGATCGATGATATCATTTATATCTGCTAAAGAGAAAATTCTGTCTAGCAATTCATTCATACAATTTCCCCTTACTAGTTTTTATCTTTATAATACTTTGCAAAAGGCTGATTGTATAGATGAATTGTTAGGAAATCTTACAAGAAAATGATAAATTGATAGCCTACAATAAAGGCATCTTTTTTCAGGAAATTAAAAAGGCGTTGATAGCTTCTCGCCATCCACGCCTGACCCTCATATCTATTTTCCACATTAGGAAATCAAATTGCCTTTTAAATCCTTTTATCGTATCAATTTGTTTTAACTCTAAAAGAAATTCATTCATCTCAAAGACTAGGAATGATGAAATTAACTCATCTTTATTTTCGTAATATTTATACAATGTCCCTCTTGCTACATTTAATTTGTCAGCTAATAAACTAAACGTAAAACCATCATAGCCTAATTCGATGAGGGAATGTTTTGTTGTTTGAAAAAGCTCTTTCGCCTGAAAACTTACGCTCTCTTGCCATTTGCTCACCTCACTACATATTTATTATAAATGATAAACCCTATAATGAAAATGTAGTGGCGGTGAACTTCTCAATGCATCATTTTATCTTCTTATTTATGATGAAGATCATTTCCTTTTAAAAGAGTAATCATACTATAAGAAATATGTTCCCAAATTGATTCATCATTTAAATAAGATTCGCGGAATTTTTTAAACATTTCGGATTGCTTATCTTTGAAATTAGGCGAATCAGCTGCTGGTAGCTTAGCTCTTTCAAGATCAACCATGTTTTGAATTTTTTGCGCTCTCGGTCCCCATACTGCTTGTTCATTCCCATTTTGATCAATAAAAATAAAGATTGGAATTGAACGTGATGTACCGTTTGTTAAATATTGATCCATCAGTTCAAGGTTTTGATCTCTAAGTAAAAAACGAACTTCCATATTTGCAGCCTCTGCAACCTTCATTAAAATTGGATTATTGACAAGAGCATCACCACACCAATCTTCTGTTAAAACAATCACTCTCAGCTGCTTATCTTGAATCTTTTCTAAAAATGCATCATCATCTTCATTTAAAGTAAATCTGTTATAGATTGACAGCATATCATCCTTATTCACATTCATTTGATCCGTATATTGCTCATATGTAAGTCCTTTTAAAAACCAATCATTTAGACTCATTGGATTCACCCCTTTATTAATATTGTATTTCTATTCTATTTAAAATATCAAAAATCCTTTCCATCATCTAGAAATATGCCTCTGTACACCTTGAAAAAGTGAGAAAAAACATACGAAGTGATATTTACAGGATAGGATATTAGCTACATATCAAAGCATATTGTCCAAAATGACGATCATATAGACCCGTCACATTTTTCCGTAATAAACGATTCTTTCATTAAAAAAAGGCTGGGGAATCAATTCCCAGCCTTAATACTTTTCAGGGCATGAACAAGGCGCTTTACTTATTTTGAAGCAACCGTAAATCGTTCATTTTTATGTTTTGGATGTTCAATTTCATCCAATACTGCAATAGCAAAGTCAGCATAGCTGATATAGCTTTCCCCTTTTGCGTTTACAAGTAGGTGATCTTTCCCTGCTTGATAAGCTCCGGTTCTTTCTCCTTCAGAATCAAATAGGGCAGATGGGCTAATAAATGTCCATGAAATATCAGTTGTTTCCTGTAATTCTTGAAGGTTTCTTCCTTGTCCTGATGCTGTTGGTTTAAACATCTCAGGAAAATCAGGTGTGTCCATTACTCTTACCGTTTTAGCCTCATCAACATATAAACTTCCTGCACCACCTACGACGATTACTCTTGTATCAGTACCTTTGAGTGCTTCAATAAGTGCATGGCCGGCGTCAACATGTGCTTGTTCTTCTCCTAATGGCGCACCAAATGCATTGACAACTACATCAAACGGCTTTACATCTTCTGAAGTTAAATGAAAAATATCTTTTTCTAAAACAGTTGCATTTTTATCTGTAAGTTTAGCTGCGTCTCTAACGACAGCTGTTACTTGATGTCCTCTTTCAACAGCCTCTTTTAAGATTAGGCTTCCTGCTTTTCCAGTTGCTCCAATGATTCCAATATTCATACTCTATACCTCCAGAAATTTTATTTTATTAAGTTGTAACTAATTTGATTACATGTAATAATATAAGTTACAGGTTGCGTATTTGTCAACTACTATTTTGTAACATCATCTTAATTTTAAGATTCTTATCACATGTCATCACTTGTATTAAAGGTTTCTTACTTTATAATAAATAAATAGATTGAAGATAAAGGAAGGCGAATATTATGTCCATCAGTAGTCGATTTGCTGTGGGAATTCATATATTATCTCTATTAGAAATAAACAAGAATGGTGTTAATACATCAGAATTTATGGCAGACAGTGTCAATACAAATCCTGTTGTGATCAGGAAAATTACCGGAATGCTAAAAAGTGCAGGATTGGTAAAGGTAAAACCTGGAGTTGCAGGAGCGGAACTTGCTAAACCGCTATCAGATATATCTTTATTAGATGTTTACAAAGCAGTGAATGTTGTGAAAGATAATGAACTTTTCGGTGTTCATGAAAAGCCAAATCCAAATTGCCCAGTCGGCAGAAATATTCAAAGTACAATTGAACCACTGTTTTCTATTGCACAACTTGCCTTAGAAAAATCATTAGAAAATGTGACGATTGAAGATGTTGTAAAGGATTTGACTGAAAAGGAAAAAGTAACTAACAAGGAATCATAATTTACCTTTCCAATTTTTTCATATGAGGATTCTAGTTTATTCCTTTATTTGATAAGATATAAGTATACTCGATCACAAACATACTTCTAGGTCCCTTTCATTTAGCGAATTTAAAAAGTAGCTATAAACATTTACATTTACCTGAAAAATAACGAGGAGGAACCGTTTTGACCGGATTAGTTGCCGTTGTTATGACATTTTCTATTCCAATCATCGCTATCCTTACACACCATTTTCAAAGACAGTCGAAAACAAAACATAAGATGATCAAAGACGAATTAGAATTGGAAAAACTAAAACATGAAAACTATTTAATAGAAACTGAAAAGTTGAGACTTGAACTCCAACAAAAACTAGTTAACCCAGCGGATGAAAGAAAGATCCTTTGAACTCATACCAAGCTTTGGCCTTCATCTGCGTTTGAGCCTCAAAAAAAATCCCCCTTATACAGGGGGATTTCTTCTATTAATTATAAAGTTACATTGATTTTGTAAACTCATTAAAATCATCATTTACTTGTACAGAAGGTTTTGCTGTTACTAAGCTGACAATGTAAACAGCTAATAAGCTTGCAGCAAAACCTGGTACCATTTCGTATAATACATCTGATAATCCTAATTTAGACCAGACAATCACGGTTGTTGCACCAAAAATCATTCCCGCAAGTGCACCCCATTTTGTCATTCTTCTCCAATATAAGCTTAAAAGGATGACTGGTCCAAATGAAGCACCAAATCCAGCCCAGGCATAACTTACAAGACCTAAAATCGTGTTATTTTGCGTCCATGCCAGGCATAGGGCTAAAATTGATACGACTAATACTGATAAACGTCCCATCAAAACAAGCTCTTTATCTGATGCTGAGCGGCGGAAAAACGTTTTATATAAGTCTTCCGTTAATGAACTTGACGTAACGAGTAACTGTGAAGAAATCGTACTCATAACTGCTGCTAAAATCGCAGAAATTAAAAATCCGGTAATAATTGGGTGAAATAATATATTCCCTAATTCAATAAAGATCGTCTCAGGATCACTAATTGTCATGCCTTCTTTAGAATAGTAAGCAATGCCAAGAAATCCTGTTAACATGGCACCAATAGTAGAAAAGATCATCCAGCTCATCCCAATTCGACGCGCCTTTTTGATTTCTTTAACAGATGTGATGGCCATAAAGCGGACAATGATATGCGGTTGTCCGAAATAACCTAATCCCCAGGCAAATAATGAAATAATGCCAAGAACGCTTGTCCCTTTAAAAATATCTAGTAAATCAAGATCAACTGAACGAATTTCAGCTAGTGCCGTACTAGGACTGCCAATATGGAAAATAGCAACAAGTGGTACTAAAATAAGAGCAACAATCATAATAATTCCTTGAACAAAATCAGTCCAACTTACTGCTAAGAATCCACCAAATAATGTGTATGCTACTACAACTCCGGTAATGATCCATAACCCGGTATGGTAATCAAGATTTAAAATACTATTAAATAATACCCCGCCTGATACCATTCCAGATGATACATAAAAGGTGAAAAAGATAATGATGATGATTCCAGAAAATAAACGAAGGATCATCGTTGTGTCCTTAAAGCGATTTTCTAAATAGGCTGGAATCGTAATAGAGTCATTTGCCTTTTCAGTAAATGTACGTAAACGAGGTGCAACATAAAGCCAGTTAGCCCATGCCCCTAAAGTTAAACCGATCACGATCCATGATGCTGATAAACCTGTCGCATACATTGCACCAGGCAACCCCATCATCAACCACCCGCTCATATCTGATGCACCGGCACTTAACGCTGTTACTGCTGGACCAAGATTTCGCCCGCCAAGCATATAATCTGATAGATTAGATGTCTTCTTGTACGCATAATAGCCAATCAAGAGCATCCCAATCATATAAACACAAATCGATAGTATAAGCTGTATATTAACCATCAAATTCCCCCCATCAACTTTGTATCTTTTTATTTATGAGAACTTCTTAATAAGGAGTTCTCTGTATCCCCATCATTAACAAATTTAACTTGTCGTGCTTTCACACAGTTTCCCCAACATTCAGATAACTCGGAATCTATGAATCCATTTGATTAAATAAGCCAAAATATTTTATTAATATACTATAAATATTTATCAATGGAAAGAAAAATATTTTTACGATTTAAAAAAAATTTTAACAAGTGCGTGTTTAAGAAAAACTTGGCTTTTCGCATCCATTCCTTTCGAAAAGCCAAGCACTTTTTATAACTGATTAAAGCATTTCACTAATTGTTTTTGCTTGCATATGAAGAGCTAAGTAATCTGGACCACCGGCTTTTGAATCCGTTCCAGACATTTTGAAGCCGCCAAATGGGTGGTATCCAACAATTGCTCCTGTACAATTTCTATTGAAGTATAAATTTCCAACATGGAATTCTTGTTTTGCTCGTTCAATATGCTGTCTATTTCTCGTAATCACAGCACCTGTTAAGCCATATTCTGTATTATTTGCAATTTCAAGAGCCTCATCGAAATTCGCAGCCTTTGCAAAGGCAACAACTGGACCAAAGATTTCTTCCTGCATAATTCTTGCATTCGGATCGAGATCAGCAAAGATTGTCGGCTCAATAAAATATCCTTTCGAATCGTCGCCTTTTCCTCCAGTCATTAGGCGGCCTTCTTCACTGCCAATACGGATATAATCCATGATTTTATCGTAAGAACCTTGATCAATAACCGGTCCCATATATGTATCGGCATTTTCAGGATTTCCAACGATTTTTTGTTCTGTGATTTCAACAACACGTTGAAGAACTTGATCATACACATCAGCATGTACAACTGCACGTGAACCTGCTGAGCATTTTTGGCCAGAAAAACCAAAAGCAGACGCGAAAATAGATTGGGCAGCCAGCTCAATATCACAATCTTTATCAACGACAACAGTATCCTTACCACCCATCTCAGCAATCACTCGTTTTAAATGGGTTTGACCAGGCTGAACCTTTGCAGCACGCTCAAAAATACGGATACCAACTTCTCTCGAACCTGTAAATGTAATAATGCTTGTTTTAGGATGATCAACTAAATAATCCCCAACCTCAGCACCGCTTCCTGGAACAAAGTTTACAACACCTTTTGGCAAGCCAGCTTCCTCTAATACTTCTACAAATAATGCCGCAATGACCGGCGTAGCACTTGCTGGTTTCAGAACAACTGTGTTACCACTTACGATCGGTGCAACTGTTGTACCGGCCATGATCGCAAATAAGAAATTCCAAGGCGGGATAACAACTGTCACACCTGTTGACGTATAAATGTATTTGTTGATTTCCCCTTCACGGCTATTAACAGGTTTACCTTTTGCTAATTCAATCATTTGACGAGCATAATACTCCATGAAGTCAATCGCTTCAGCTGTATCTGCATCAGCTTCATTCCATGGTTTCCCAGCTTCTTTCACTAATAGAGCAGAAAATTCGTGTTTTTTACGACGAACAATGGCAGCAGCTCTAAAAAGAATGTTTGCACGTTCTTCGGGGTTCCAATATCTCCATTCTTTGAATGCTTCAGCAGCAGCTTCTACTGCCATTGATGCATGTTCTTTTTTTGCTTTCGAAACTTTTCCAACAACCTCTTCTTTATTTGCCGGGTTATAAGAAATAATTTTGTCTTCTGTTGAGATTCTTTCTCCATTAATAACAAGTGGATATTCTTTTCCCATTATTTGATTCACATTTGCCAGTGCTTCTTCAAATGCAGTGCGGTTCTCTTCTCTCGTAAAATCAGTAAATGGTTCGTGTTTGTATGGTGTTGTCATGTCAATCGACTCCTTTTATCTATTTATTTTTTTGTCATTCCTTTTAGTGCAAACGCAATATTTGCTGGACGCTCTGCAAGCCGTCTCATAAAATACCCATACCAATCATTTCCATACGGTACATAGACACGCATTTTATAACCATCTTTAACTAATTTTTTTTGCGTTGCCGTCCTCATACCATATAACATTTGAAATTCAAATTGATTTGGTAGAATATTGTGATCTTTAGCTAATTGTTTCGTATACTCAATCATTGCATCATCATGTGTCGCAATCGCTGTATAAATTCCGCTAAGCAACTGAGTTTTAATAAGCTTTTTATAATTTTCATCTACATCTGCTTTATCGGGAAATGCTACATTTGGAGATTCTTTATAAGCACCTTTTACAAGACGTAAAAATGGTTTAAATTGATTTAACTCATTTAAATCGTTTTCAGTTCGATATAAATAGGCTTGTAAAACAGTGCTAATATATGTGTAGCGTTGTTTAAAGTCTTTAAAAATATCAAGTGTTTTTTGACAGCGTACTTCATCTTCCATATCAATCGTAACCATGATTTTTAACTTTTCCGCTGTATCTAAAATTCGAGTCATATTTTCATAGACAAGCTTTTCATCAATATCCAAACCTAGTGAGGTCATTTTTACTGAAACTTGAGAATCCAGGCCCTCAGCAGCAATCATTTCAATCGTTTTAATACACTCTTCTGTTCGTTCTTTTGCAACTGAAGTGCTTGTTACAAACTCTCCTAAATGATCAACAGTAACAGATAACCCTTCCTCGTTTAACTCTTTAATGAATTTAATAGAGCTGGGAAAATTTAAACCGCCAACAATTTTACCTGCGGCAATATTCCCTCCCCAATTCTGGGCTGCGCGATTTAACGCTTTATTTTTTGATAGATATAAGAAAAAATCTCTTGTAATAACCTGCACTGTAAACACCCCCGTATGATCAAACCTAGTAAATTTTTTTTATCGTTTTCTTAATAATAATTTTACATTTGTGAACAATTTGTAACAATGTATGAGAAATACAAAGATTCTGATAAAAGATTGTGTAAAAAATACAATTGAATATGTAAATTCAAAAATGCACACGATCATGTCAGTTCCAACTAATTTTTATAAAACTTTACTACTCATTTTCAGCAACAAAAAACGGATTCTCAAAAAAAAAGAATCCGCCTTCTTCATCATTTATTATTTTTATACTCGTTCTTTTAACTTCTCCACAAGTTTTAATTTTTGCTGATAGCCTTTAAGAGTGACAAAACTTATCAGTGTCCCTATAAAAAATGGGATGAACCCTGTAAAAACAAAGAAGCTAATATAAATAATCGTTGCATTTATAACAAATATACAGAGATTGTAAACGGGGTTAATAATCGAAAGAAGAAATGAATTTTTAATAAGTGCAAAGATTTTCAAATCAGTATGAACAGAAGTGGCAAAATAGTAAATGGTGAAATTGAATAAAAAGAATGACGCAATAAGAAAGAAACCACCTATAAATAGATTAACGTTGGAAAAATAATAAATATCAATCCCTACGATCAACCAGATGATTGTAAAGATGATGCCACTTTTTAAACTCTTTGCATAATTTTGTTTATAACTTTTCCAATATGTTTGAAAAAGCGGGACATCTGCATCACCAAAAATCCAATGATGAACAACACCAAACATAGCTGTCGTTGCCGGGAAAAAGAAAAAAGGGGCAAGCATTGCAATGATTAATAGATTCGTAAAAACGGCAGATGCGTTATCAGCAAAAAACACGGGGAGGGTGACGAAAACAACGGGTAAAGAAAATAAAACCCAAAGTACATTAATAACAGCAAATCGCATAATCCATTCTAATAAACGGGTAATCCCTTCCATAAAAGATGTAGCCAACGTAGTTTCTCTCCTTTACATTTACAATTTGACTTTATTGAATATATCATGCCTATTTTTCAAAAAATAGCTGCCGGACGATTCCGACAGCTATTCTTTATTGGCTACTATTATATCAATAATTAGGAGTTTTTTAACCCTAAACGAATAACATTCCAAGAATGTTTTGATAATGGAGCTACAACACTTCCAGCTTCAAGAACCGCTTTCCCTTTGTTATGCGGAGCGACTGCTTGTGATTCCAGAGTATTCACTGCCTTTAAATTTTCATTTTCTAATACAATATGTTCAATAATTTGGTAATCTGAGAAGCTGCGAACATCACATTCTAATGTAAGGCTGTCTTCAAGACTGCGGTTTAAAGCAAAGATTGTTAGTTCTTCCTTTTCTGGATTATGAACGGCAATTGAGTCTAAATAAGGTACATCTGTAAACTCTTTTGAATCATATTTTGGCGAAGAAATAACTGGTTGTAAAGCAATACCGCGTCCATATAATGATACGTGTTGGTATGGATAGAAAATAGTTTGTTTCCAAGCACCGCCATTATTATTTGTCATAATTGGTGCAATTACATTTACTAATTGTGCCATACATGCCATTTTGACACGATCTGCATGTTTTAGCATCGTCATCAGCATGCTTCCTACTAATAGAGCATCCTCAAAATTATAAATATCTTCTAATTGTGGTGGAGCAATCGACCATGGTTCAATTTGTTTATCTGCTTCATTCGAATGGAACCAAACATTCCATTCATCAAAACTTAAATTCATTGTTTTCTTACTGCGTTTTTTCGCTTTAATATAATCACATGTTGAAATAATTGTCTTAATGAAATGATCCATATCCAATGAATAGGCTAAATAACTTGCTGTATCATCATTCCGATTTCCGTAATATTGATGTAATGAAATATAATCTGCTGCTTCATACGTATGTTCTAAAGTTGTTGCTTCCCATTGCGGGAATGTTGGCATAGAGGTATTTGAGCTGCCACATGCTACAAGTTCAATCGTTGGATCAACCCATTTCATTGCTTTTGCCGTTTCAACCGCAAGACGGCCATATTCTTCAGCTGTTTTATGTCCAATTTGCCATGGACCATCCATCTCATTCCCTAGACACCATGTTTTAATTTTATGCGGTTCTTTATAGCCATGCTGCTTTCTTAAGTCACTCCAATATGTACCACCTGGATGATTACAATATTCTAGCAGATTTCTTGCTGCATCAATGCCTCTCGTACCTAAATTGATAGCCATCATGACTTCAGAATTCACTTTTTTCGCCCAATCTACAAATTCATTCGTTCCGATTTCATTTGTTTCGATTGTTTTCCACGCTAACTCTAAACGTCTTGGACGTTCAGCTCTTGGCCCTACACCATCTTCCCAATTATAGCCTGATACCATATTTCCGCCAGGATAGCGAATAATCGGCACGTTTAGTTCTTTTACTAACTCAATCACATCTTTACGGAAGCCATTTTCATCTGCAAGCGGATGATCTGGTTCATAAACTCCGCCATAAACCGCTCTACCTAAATGCTCAATAAACGAACCGTATATTCTAGAATCTACTTCAGAAATTGCAAAATCTTTGTCTACAACCATTTTCGCTTTAAGTGTATTTGTCATTTTTTTATCCCCTATCATTCTTGTAAATTAGTCTTTTACATTTTCAGCAGATTAATCGTTTAACCTTTAACCCCTCCAGCAGTCATACCTTCAATAAAGTAGCGTTGGAAGAAAATAAATACGATTAAAATTGGAATAATCGCCAATACAGATCCTGCAATTAACACATCATAGTTGTTGCCATAAGGTGTTAAAAGAGTGGATAATCCAATCGGAAGTGTTAGTTTATCGCTAGATTTAAGGACGATTAAAGGCCATAAGAAATTATTCCAGCTTGCTAATGCTTGTAAGATTGCCATAGAAGAAAATGCAGGTGCCATAAGCGGCATCATAACCTTAAAGAAAATACCTAATTCTGTTGAGCCGTCAACTCTAGCTGCATCCAATAGATCCCTTGGCAAGCCAGCTGCATATTGCCTGAAGAAAAAGATTGGGATTGGTGCAACGATGAATGGCAGAAATGCTCCTATCAAAGTATCCATCAAGCCCAAATTCATTGTAAGTTTATATAATGGAAGCATGATGATTTCAACAGGCACCATCATCACAACTAGAACCATTCCAAAAATTAAATTTTTAAATTTGAAATCGTAAACTGCTAAACCATATCCAACCATACATGATAATAGAAGACAAAGAATGGTAGAAATGATTGTGATTAAAATACTGTTCTTATACCAGATAAAATATTCCGATGCCCCCGAAAAGATAAACGCGTAATTATCAAAAGACAAAACTTCAGGCTGCAAACTCAAGTTTAAACCAAATCTTAAAATCTCTTTTGACGGTTTGAAGGAAGCTAGTGTTATAGCAACTAAAGGAAAAAGGGCAAAAATTGAGATCACTATAAACAAGATGAGAAGGATAACCGTGGAAATCTTCCATCTTTTTCGCTGCTTTGTTTGCATCAATTATTCCTCCTTCTTAAACATCCCGGATAATGATAACTGAACAAGCGTAATTACAAATGTAAGGACTAGTAAGGTAATTCCAACAGCAGATCCAAATCCTAAATTATTTTGTTCAATTCCATTTCTGTATAAATAACCTACAATTGTTAGTCCCATATCATTTGGTGAATTATTATTTCCATAAAGCATGTAGCTTTCTGCAAACATCGAATAACCGCCATAAATACTAATCGTAAACACATAGATCGTAATTGGTTTTAATAATGGGACTGTTACATTGGTAAATTTCTTCCATGTCGATGCCCCATCAACATCAGCCGCTTCATATAATTCCCGCGGAATATTTTGCAAGCCAGCTAAAAAGTAGAGAAGATTAATCCCCATCCACTTCCAGGTAGCAAGTATAACTAGTGCAAACATGCTAAGCCCTGCATTATTAAGCCAAGCTTTAGGTTCAAATCCAAATATCCCAATGATAGAATTCAATAAAGCTCCTTCTTGACCGCCAAAAATGAGTCTGAAGATAATCCCAGCTACGACGACAGACGTTAATGCAGGGATGAAAATAATCGATCTAAAAAAGTTTTTAGCAACCATTATTTTTGAGTTTAAAAAAACAGCTAAAAGAAGCGGTATCGGGATAAGAACACATAGTGTAAGAGCTGTATAAACAGTACTGTTTTTCAGCGATTTTAAAAAGGTTGGATTCCATAAGTCCTTATAATTTTCAAGGCCAATGAATGTAACTTGACCCGGAAGCACTTCTTGAAAACTCATAACAACAGTTGAAAATACAGGATAAGCAAAGAAAATTGCAAACGATAAGAGAAAGGGTAAAACAAAGAAATATGGTGCAATTTTTTGGGAATAAAGAAGATTTGAAAGTTTCTTCTTCCTCTCCATCTCAATAACTTGATTATTTTGAATATTCAAATTATCATTCGCCATCAGAATCTCCCCTCTAGTAATCGAGTTGACTCATTTTGATCTAACACCCTCACCCTAAATATATAATGGTCTTGCATGATGTAATCTATATACTTAGGGTGAGGGGTCTGACCATTCCCTGAGTCAGCCCCTTAAAATTGATTATTTTAACTGCTCGGACGCTTCCTTCAATACTTTCTCAGGATCTTCTCCATCAACTAGAGTACGGAATAATACTTGAGTGTTCAAAATATCTGTCACTTTTGGTGTATTTTCATTAATATTTACACCTTCAATTTCATCTTTTACTTCTATTAAAGTATCGAAAATATCTGTGCCGAAATACTCTGTGAATTTATTTTCTTCTTTTAATTCAGGCATATCCCATACCTCAGTACGCGGAGGATCGAAACCAAGCTGTTTCCACAATTGAATATTTCCTTCTTTTGAAAGTTTTGCAAAAGCAATGAATTCTTTCGCTAAATCTGGGTTTTCACTTTGTGTCGTAACTGCAGTACCTGTTCCACCCATACCAGCTGAACGCGGTCCCCCTTCTTCCCAAGCTGGCATTGGTTTGATCACAATTTTATTTTTAAGATCTGGCATATAATCTGTAAATCTTCCCATATACCACATCGGCATCCAAACTGATGCAGCACCGCCATTATTCATAAAGCCGTAATATTCTTCAGAGTGATGATTGTTACCAGGAGTCGTAACAGCAATACCTTCTTCAATTAAATTTTGTTGATATTTCAGGATTTCTAAAATTTTCGGATCATCAAGATTTGGATCACCTTTCGCGTCAATTAAATCATCTGAACCTTCTAATTGTGCAACTTGTGGCCATAGTGACCAATGATCAGCAGTTTCTAATGTTGTCATTGGCACACCTGTTTTTTCTAAAACAACTTTACCTGCCTTTGCATAATCATCCCAAGTTTTAATGTCATCTGGATTAACTCCAGCTTTATCTAAAATTTCTTTGTTGTAGTAAATAACCGATGCACCTACGTGAAAATCAATTCCGTAGTAGTTACCATCTTTCGCATAAATATCGAGTCTTGATTGAACGATATTTTCTTTTTCTGGTTCTACTACATCATTTAAAGGTAATAGCTGCGGCTGGCCTTTTAAATAGTTCGGAAACTTTGTTACTTCAATATCTGCAATATCTGGAGCACCTTTGCCTGATTGAATAGCAACTAATAGCTTATTGTGCATGTCATCATAAGGGTATACATTGGCTGTTAAATTAATTTGTTTATCAGGATTTTCTTTATTCCATTCTTTAACCATAAAATCATAGTACTTGCCATGCAATTCATTAAAAGTCCAAAGCTCTAATTTTGTTCCTTTACCTCCACTTTCTTTATCACCATCAGTTGAAGCCTTGTTGCCAGAACAAGCTGCTAAAAACATTGAGAAAACGAGAATAATAGAAATTAAAACAAACAGATGCTTCTTCATTTTTTTCCCCCTTCATTAATATGAACTTGATATATGCTTGATCCTATTAGGATTAAAGCCAACCTTATTTGTGTTTTTATGTAAATTCTTTGTTTTAGATAATGCTAAATCATTTTATAAACCTATAATAATTGCGAATATTTTTAATGTCAATAGAAAAATGAATGCGTTTTCATTTTTTTGCGAATAACCAATATATATCGAGTTTTTAATTACGTTAGCCTAATATCGAGAGAAAATTATTAATTTTACATCTTTCTAAAACAAATTCCTTCTAAAATTCTTTTTTTTATTTTATACTTACCTAAAATAGTAAAATGTAGGGTGGGATTTTCATTGATTCATATAAAGGACTTACGATCAGGATTGAATTTATTTAAAGCTTTAGGTTCTGAAACGAGGATCGAAATCCTTCATCTCCTAACACAGTTTGATAGTTTAAATTTAAATGATATAGCTGAAAAATTAAATTTAACAAACGGTGCCGTTACAACGCACATAAAAAAACTAGAAGAAAATGGATTAATCGATATTACAACAACAGTAGGAAAGCACGGAATTCAAAAAATGTGCTATCTAAATGAAGATGCACTTACAGTTGAATTGCGAAGCAAAGAACCGGAGCATTCATACGAATATGAAATAAGAGTTGGTCATTATTGTGATTATCGCGTAGAACCTACATGCGGGTTAGCAACCAAAGACAGTATTATTGGTGAGTTTGATGATCCGCGTTACTTTGCAGATCCCGAACATATTAATGCAGATATTGTTTGGCTAACAAAAGGTTTTCTAGAATACAGAATCCCTAACTATTTAAAAAAAACCGAGGAATTTAAAGAGCTGCAATTTATTTTCGAGTTAAGTTCGGAAGCACCTGGTTATAACAACGACTGGCCTTCAGATATTTACTTTTATATTAATAACATCGAATTAGGTTACTGGACTTCACCTGGTGACTTTGGGGATATAAGAGGAAAAAACAGCCCAGACTGGTGGCCGGGACACCTTAACCAATACGGACTAGCCAAATTACTGCGGATTAATAACGACGGAACGTTTATCGATGGCTGCCGTATATCTGACATAACGATTTCAGATATTAATCTCAATAAAAAATCTGGGATTAAATTTAAACTTGCCGTATCAGATGAAAACGGTGGCGGTCTAACACTATATGGAAAAAACTTTGGGAATTTTAATCACGATATTATTGCTAGAGTTTTGTACGACATAAAAAAATAAGTGATTGATCCCCTTTAAACTAATCGAGTAGATCCCAAGTGTTGGCATTGACATTACATCTACTACCTAAAGGGGATTGGTACATATGCACAACCGTTTCGACATTATTTTCTCCATAGAATTTTCATTCCCTTCCTATTTCTCCAACCAACTTTTCGTTAAACCTTTCAAGATAAAGAATAGAAAATTTCACTAAATTAAGATAAATTGTGATTAAGGAAAATATTATATAATGATCACAATCATTTCTTAGATTACAGCATAGCTATTATTATATAAAGGAGAGAACGTGATGGAAATAGCAATTATTTTAGTGTTTATTATCGGAATATTAGCCCTTGGCAGTACCATTTTTTTAGGAGGCAAAGGTGACAAAAATTACGATCAAGCAACAAAGGGCAATATATTTCGTCTCTCTTGGATTTATATTATTCTTGGAATTGCTGTCGTTATTGCCTTTGCGGTTTATCTTTTTTAATTTTAAGTTCTCCCAAATTGCTGTTTAAATAATTTGTGGAGAGCTTTTTATTTAGGCTGTTTTCGTAAACTTTGTTGCTATTTCCCAAGTAGTGCGGTGTGGTTGATTGCAGCGAGAAGATGCTCACTTCAATCAACCTTATATAGTTTCGTTATAAAAGCAATAATCCCTTAGAAAAGAGCCTTTTTAAAAAAAATCAATAATTTCACTATTTACCTTAATTGTGAAAACGCATTCACAAACTGTCCACATTTTTTGAAGAAAACGCATACATATTTGAATCATCTTATTATATAATTGAAAAAACAAATAAAATTTTATTATACAAGGAGAATGTCGAGATGAAACAATTTGTATTTTTAATTGATACTGGAGTTGAAAAAAGTGAGCACAAAATTTATGCATCTGGCATGACAGACGCATTAAATCGTATGAAAGAACAAATAAATCGTTTAAAGAAAACGAATGCCTCAAACTTAAAAATTAAATTTAAAGGTGTTATATATGAAAACGCTTACTGATAGCTGTTTGAATGTGAAATCCTATTACTTCGGGATTTAACAAAAATGTTGAATTATATTCTCTCGATCATTTTGTTGGATCCACTTTATTTGGATTAACATTCATTGCGACTCCTTTAAAGATTCATATATATTCATGAGAATATTTACACATTTTCATATAACTTTACTATGTGCATTGAGGAAAATTATCTTATACTACAGGCGTGAATTCACAAAAGGAATTCGCGTCTTAATTTTTGTTATAGAATTTACGATGCTTACTAATGCCGCCTATTTAAAAGACTATTTTTTTTATGTACTTCCAGTTTTTTATACATATCTAAAAAAACCAAAATCCTTAAAATAAGGGTTTTGGTTTTCAGTCATTTTAGATTTATTTAAAAGTCACTAAATGAATACTGTGGCAATAGGATTTGTATGTGTGTTCCATTTGGATTACTATCAACAACTTTAATATCTCCACGGTGTTCAAAAATAATTTTTTTTACGAATGGTAAACCAAGACCTAGGCCTTCCTCTTTATTCGAAGTAAATGGATCAAAAATCGATTCCCAATTTTCGATTGGAATTCCTTTTCCCGTATCAATGACATTAATGATGATTTTGTCCATATCGATGTTTGTTGTGATTTTTATGGTTCTTAATGTACGTTCATTAGGCATAGCTTCCGTACTATTCTTAATTAAGTTAACAAAGACTTGCTTAATATATGTTTCATTAATATAGGCTTTTAATGTTTTATATTTTCTCTCAAATGAAACTCCTACTGCATTTCCTTTTGTAATTTCTGCTGATAATTCGATAGATTGTTCTACGATTTCATTTAGGTCAGCCATTCTATAGTCAATGGATTCATGTTTGATAAACTTCGTATAATTATATGTTAAATTATCAATTTGCCGTGCAGCTTTATGGATCATATCAACCATTTTTTTACCCTGCTGCGGTATTGAAGGTAGTTCACTAAATAATTTTGAATACCCCATTATGATAACAAGTGAATTTTTAACCTCATGGACTAAGCTTGCAGTTAAATTTCCTGTATAGTCCAGTTTTTTCTGACGCTCTATTAAGCGATTATAATTAACGACCATCGCTGTGTTCATTTTTAGAAAAGCAAAGATAATAATAACTGAAAAAATGATTACTCCTAAACTGCTGTATAACGCTCCTGTTCCAGGAATAAAGTTAAGTAATCCTGATACAAAAAGTAAAAAAGAACAAAAAGAAAATGTCGCTAAAAAATCTTTTAAATATTTATTCTGTAGATTTCTCGAAATAATATAGGAAAAACCTAAAAACATAATAAAACTACTTGTGTGATAAGAGTACAGTGACTTAAGAGGGCCATATTCTGGGAAATAAAAATATGTATTCGAATTTATAA